>VBKQ01000497.1 GCA_005879505.1 Deltaproteobacteria bacterium | reverse complement strand
CCGCATCGGCGCGCGCCTGGGACAGCGTCACATTTTCCTTCCGCTTGCCGACGTTGTCGGTGTGACCTTCGATCCGCACCGTCACCGAAGCGTCCCGGAGCGCCTCGGCGACCTCGTCGAGCACCTCGTAGCTGTCCCGCAGGATCCTGGCGCGGTTCGGCTGGAAATGGATCTGCTGCTTCAGCTCGATGCGGTCGCGGCGCACCACGATCAGCGCCGTCGCCCTGCGCGGACAACCCTGGTTTTCCGGCGAGCCCGGCTCGTCCGGGCAGCGATCCTCCCTGTCCGCAACCTTGTCGCCGTCCCGATCGGGCCAGGGGCATCCGAAGTTCTCCTTCGGCCCCGGCAGCTCGGGACAGCGGTCGATGTCGTCCGAGACCCCGTCGCCGTCGCTGTCCCTCGCCGTCACGGTCGTAGCGACGGCGACCGGCGCCTGCGGCTCCGGCTTGTTCTTGATCACCACCGCCTGCTTGCCGCATTCCTTGCTCCTCGCAACCGCCTCGTGCGCGGCTGGGGCGGCCGTGCCCAGGTGCGCATCGGCGCGCCCCGAGTCGCCCTGATCCAGGGCGAGCCGGGCAAAGCGCAAATTCGCCTCCGCGGCGGCGAGCTCGCGCGGAGCGCAGACCTCGGCGTTCAAGTCGCGGGCACCCTTCACCTCCGCCGCGATGGAATCGGCCCGCTGGCGCACCGCAGACCCGCTCGCGCAGGCAGCCGCCAGACAGCATGCAACCGGCGCGATGGAACGGGTCACCGCTTCGGCACCGCCGCGTCGTCCGCCGCCGTCGCTGGATGCCGTTCGGACGCCTTGCGTCCCGCGGCCTGCGCGAAGCGCAGGGCGTCAGCGGCGAGCGCCTGCGCGTCAGCGTAGCGCGCGTGCCCCTGCTCCTCGCGCGCTTTCGCGAGATACAGGTCGGCGAGCGTCGTCTCGTAGGGAGCGTACTTCTCTGCATTGGCAGCACGGGCGCGCACCAGCGCCCCATCGGCGTCGTCGATCACGCTGGTCGTCGTCACCGGCCCGCAGCCCAGCAGCAGGCAGGCCAGGATTGTGCCGCGCGGAGCCGCAGCTCGACGCGAAGATCGCGGAAGCGCAGCGTCTTCCCTTCACCCAGCGGCTCGAAGTCCTGAGCGCGCTCTTCCTCGGTGTGCCTTACACCGACCTACCCCTCGGGGATGGCGACCAGGGACCCGAGCCGGGACCGCTGTTCCGCACGGACGGCGTCGACTGCCAGACCTACGTCGAAACGGTGCTGGCGCTGGCGAACGCGCGCAGCCTCGACCACGCCAAGGCCATCCTCGACGACATCCGCTACGCCGACGGCAAGCCCAGCTTCCAGAGCCGCAACCACTTCACGGAAGCGCAGTGGCTGCCGGCCAATGCGCGCAAGGGATATCTCGCGGACGCGGTGCCCTCACTGGACAAGCGCGCTCCGACCGAGACCCTGGTCCTGGACAAGTCGCAGTGGACCCAGGTCCCCGGACTGAAGCGCCTGACGGCTGCACAGGTTCCGGACGGAAAGTACCGGGTGCGTTACCTGCCGCTCGATCGGGTCGAGGAGCGCGCGGAAAAGATCGCTCCGGGGACGATCGTGATGGTGGTGCGCGAGCACGACCCGAACCGGGTGGTGCGGATCACGCACATGGGGTTCGTGCTCAAGACCGATGCGGGCCTGGTCGTGCGACACGCGAGCACCGGGACGGAGCGCGCTGTGCTCGACGAGCCCTGGGGCGCGTTCGTCCAGAGGCAGCGCGAGTACAAGAAGTGGAAGGTGATCGGCGTGGCGCTCGCGCGGCCGCTCGACGCGTCCCGGCGCGTCTCGAGGATCCACTAGTCGCGGCCGCCGAAGGCGGCTTAGCCGCGGCCGCCGAAGGCGGCTTAGCGGCTATTGCTTTCAGGCTGTACAGAGGATTCGCCCTCCGCTTCCTCCTCTTCCGCCGCCCGCGCCGCCCCGTCGGGATCCGCCTCCAGCGCCTGCTTCCTCTCCGTGAGCAGCACACGCGCGCGTTCCAACTCCCTTCGCGGCACGAGGATGTTGAATCCGTCCACCGGCGACGCGATCGTCCCCACCGGACCGCTGCGCGGCGACTGCACGAGGGCGGGGATCCCGGCCTCCTCGCAGGCAGAGACCAGCAGCTGCGCTTCCATCTGGTCCTCGGCCGCGAGCGCCACCACGAAGTCGCCGGGATCGAACGGCGTCTCCGGCCCCTCTTCCTGGTTGGTCTCGTCCGGGTGCAAGAGGTCCGCCATGGGCGTCTCCTTCGCGGCCAAGGATATCAGCGCGGCAGGTCGAGGTCGACGCGCCAGCGGCCTCCCTCGCGCACGACCCGGTAGACCTGCACTCCGGCATCGTCGGCCGTCTGCACTTCGGCGGAATCGCCGGTCTGGCTGACGACACGCGCTTCCACGGGGCGTCCCGGCAGCGCGCTTGCGAAGAGCATGGCGCGCCCCTGTGCGGGGCCAGCGTCTCCCGCGAACGCACGGGCGCGCGCGGCGGCGGCGTCTGCTTCCTTCTGCGTCCGGCTGGAAAGAAGCGACCAGGCGGTGGCCGCATCGCCCTTCTGCAGCGCTGCGGCGAAGTCCTGCACCGCTTCCGCAGGCCCCGCGCTGCCCGGCGGTGGCTGAGGCGCGGTGCACGCGACGAGGAGGAGAATTGCCAGCAGCCGCTTCATCCCGGGCACAAGCCTTATCTCATTTGCGCCGCACGTCGCGCCACTCGCGGCCCGTGCGTTCGCTTTGAATCGGGCGGATATCCGCCGGCGGATTGCGGAAGCGCGTGCGAAACACCGGCTGGCCGGTGACGGCATATCGCCGCTCGCGCGTGGAGAGCACTTCGGGAGGTTCGTCCGGCAATCTTTCGAACCCCGCCTGAACCCAGGTCTGCTCGCCTTCGCGCGCGTACGCCGCCACGTCCGTGCGGAAATCCACCGTTGCACCGGGCGCGAGCAAGCGGCGGGCCTGGAGGGCGAAGTCCACGTCGACCAGGCGGCGCTTGTGGTGACGCCGCTTCCACCACGGGTCCGGAAACTGCACGTGCAGCCCGGCCAGCGAGCGCGGCGGAAAAAGCCGCGGGAGCAGCAGCCGGGCATCGCCATGCAGGACCATGAGATTTCGCAGCCCCCGCTTCAGGGCCCGCGCCCGGATCAGCTCGCAGTCCGATCGCCGCGCCTCGATCACCACCAGGTCGATCTCCGGATGGCGCGCGGCGTGGTCCAGGGCGACCCCCCCGCGCCCGGGGCCGATCTCCAGCTCGAGCGGCGCGTCGCGCCCGAAATCCCGCTTCCAATCGGGATAGAGCTCGTGCGGCTCGGCGCAGCCGAACACCATGCCGCGCGCGAATACCCGTCCTTGCCAGCGATCTCAAGCTATGCTTTGAGGGGCGGACTTCCTGGAGGCCTTGCTTATGTGGCAGCGCATGAGGCGCGTCTTTCGCTCGATGTTCGGCTGGATGATCTCGGCCGCCGAGGATCCGGAGCTGATCCTCGAGCAGAACATCCGCGACCTGAACGACCAGGTCCCGAAAATGAACGAGTCGATCGCCATGGTGAAGGCGAACGTCACGCTGCTCGAGAAGGAGAACCAGAAGT
>VBKQ01000496.1 GCA_005879505.1 Deltaproteobacteria bacterium | reverse complement strand
GCCGCGGCTCCCGACTGATACCGGCCCCCGCTTGCGCCTCACCCTCCTTCGCTCAGTATCGGGGCGGCCGATCCGGGGGCGGCTACCAGCCATGGGCCCTCATCGTCCTCGAGCTGTCAGGCGACCGCATCACGGGCTGGAACTCGTTCCTGGATACGTCGACGCTGTTCCCGATGTTCGGCTTGCCTCCGCATCTTCCGGCGTAGCCGTTTCGAGAACGACGTCTGCCGACTTCGCCATGGACCGATGAATTCGATCGGTCGCCGGGGTCCAACCTTCGAACCAATCGAACGGAAGGTCCCATGGCATCGAAAAAGGCGGTGTGGACGGGTCGGGTCCTGAGCGGCCTCGCCGTGCTGTTCCTGCTGTTCGACGCCGGCGTGAAAGTGCTCCGGCATCCCATGGCCGTCCAAGGGACCGCGGAGCTCGGCTATCCCCAGAGCGTGGTCGTCGTCCTCGGCATCGTCCAGCTGGTGTGCCTCGCGGTGTACCTCGTTCCGCGGACGGCAGTGCTCGGAGCCGTCCTCTGGACCGGCTACCTCGGCGGCGCGGTCGCGACTCACGTCCGCATCGGTCACCCGCTCTTCAGCCACGTCCTCTTTCCGGTCTACGTCGCTGCCCTGCTCTGGGTGGGCCTCTGGTTGCGCGATGAGCGGCTTCGCACTGTCCTTCCCGTCCGCCCCACGACCTAGGAGAAAAACATGGCACGCAATTCGCGGAAGCTATTCGTCAACCTGCCGGTCCGCGATCTGAAGGCGTCGATGGAGTTCTTCTCGAAGCTCGGCTTCGAGTTCAACCCGAGGTTCACCGACGAGAAAGCGGCCTGCATGATCATCAGCGAGGAAGCGTACGCGATGCTCCTCACCGAGCCTTTCTTCAAGAGCTTCATCAGGCGAGAGCTGTGCGATACCACCAGGTATACGGAAGGTCTGTTCGCGCTCTCTTGCAGCAGCAGGGCGGAAGTGGACGAGATGGTGAGGAAGGCCATCGCCGCCGGCGGCAAGCATGCAGGCGATCCGCAGGATCACGGCTTCATGTATGGCTGGAGCTTCTACGACCCCGACGGGCATCATTGGGAAGTGCTCTGGATGGACCCCAAGGCCATCGGGTAGCGTCTGCAAGGTCTGCGGGGTGCGCTCATTCGCGCGCGGCCAGGGACCGACGGGACCGATGGCGGCGATCAACACCCGCTGCCTCGACGAGGTCGACGCCGCCACGCTGAACGTGCGGCACTTCGACGGCAAGAGCCTGTAGCCGGTGGCACGCGGCACGGCGCCCTGCTAGGTTGCGCCCCGATTCGCCGCCCTGGAGGCGTCAGCCTCCGCCCCACCTGCAAGGAGGATCCATGAATCGACCCGGCTCGTTCTTCCTGGCCGCAGCTCTCGCTTCGCTCTTCGTCACCGCGCCCGCACGCGCGCAGGACAAGCTCGAGATCTTCTCCTGGTGGGCGGGCGACGAGGGACCGGCCCTGAAGGCGCTCATCGATCTGTATTCCAAGAAGTACCCGGGCATCCAGGTGATCAACTCCACCGTCACCGGGGGCTCCGGCGTGAACGCCCGCGCGGTGCTCAAGACGCGGATGCTCGGCGGCGACCCGCCCGACTCGTTCCAGGTCCACGCCGGCCAGGAGCTGATCGGGACGTGGGTGGTCGCGAACCGCATGGAAGACCTCTCCGATCTCTTCAAGTCGGAGGGATGGACGGCTCAGTTCCCGAAAGGGCTGATCGCGCTGCTCTCCGCGCGGAACGGGATCTGGAGCGTCCCGGTGAACATCCACCGGTCGAACGTGATGTGGTACGTGCCCGCCAACCTCAAGAAGTGGGGCGTCTCGCCCCCGAAGACCGTCGACGAGTTCCTCGCCACCTGCAAGACGCTGCAGGGCAAGGGCGTGCAGCATCCGCTCGCGCTCGGCGAGAACTGGACCTACAACCATCTCTGGGAATCGGTCGCGCTGGGCGTGTTGGGACCCGAGGATTGGACCGCGCTCTGGACAGGGAAGCTCAAGTTCAACGATCCGAAGGCCGTAAAGGTCTGGGCGACGTTCGCGCA
>VBKQ01000137.1 GCA_005879505.1 Deltaproteobacteria bacterium | reverse complement strand
GACGCCTGGAGCTGTTCCTGCCAGTCGTTGGGGTCCCGATACGTCATGAAAGCCCGCGGATTCGTAGCATGAGTCCACCCCCTCCGCACCGCTAGGGCATCAGCTCGGCCGCCACGCGCCCTAGATCGTCTACCGAGCGAACGCTCTCCACCCGATCGCAATGTCGCGCGTAGAGCGGCATCTCGCTGTCGCCGAATCCCCAGGAATGCTGCTCCTCCGGACAGAGCCAGAGCAGGCGGCGACACCGGCGCTTCAGATCGGCGAGCGCCCATGCGTTGGGCGGGTTGTAGTTCGTGCGCCCATCGCCGATCACGATGACTGTCGTTCGCCGCGTGATCGAGCCCAGCCAGGTGTCGCGGAACAGCTTCAGCGCGTGCCCGTAGTTCGAATTCGCGGAGAGATTGATCACGCGGCCGGCGGTCGCCAGATCGACCGCGGCGCTCACGTCCATGTTCTTGAACAGGTGGGTGACCTCGCCGATGTCGCTGACGAACACGAAGCTGCGCACCCGCGCGTAGAGTTCCTGCAGCGTGTAGACGAACTGAAGCATCAGCCGCGAGACGTTGCGCACCGAATCGCTGACGTCGCAAAGGACGACGATCTCCGGACGCTCGGGCCGGCGCGCGCGGAAGACGAGCTTGAACGGCTCGCCGCCGGTGGAGAGGTTCTTGCGCAGGGTCCGGCGGACGCTGAGATACCCGCGCCTGCGGACCTTGCGGCGGCGTGAGAGGCGCGTCTTCAGCCGCTCCGCCAGCCGGCGCACCACCGTGCGCATGCGCTGCACTTCTTCGGCGGTGAGCGAGGCGAGGTTGCGATGCAGTAGCGACTTGTCCCCGCGCGCTTCGGGGTCGCGCGCTTTCTGCTCGCGATCGGCGACGCGGCGGGCTGCTTCCTCCAACGCCTGTAGCGTCTGCGAAACCTTGCGGCTGGCGAGCTCCAGGTGCGCGGGATCGAGGCCGCGCTGCTGGAGCAGGTGCAGCAGTTGCTGCAGCTCCTTTTCCGCCAGCGACCCTCCCGCCGCCTGCAGCAGCCGGCGGGCATAGAAGCCGCGCTGCAGCGGGCTCTGCAGCCCGCGAAAGTCGATGCCGAGCATCGCTTGCCGCAGGATGCGCGCGAGTTGATCGGCGCGTCCGGCCGCCAGCGCCTGCGTCAGCGGTGACATCTGCGCCAGCATCCGGGCGATCTCCTCCAGCTGTAGATCGTCCAGCTTTTCGCGCTCGAGCGCATCGAGGAGCGAATCCTGCAGGCCCTCGACCAGGTCCTTGGCGCCGGTGAAATACAGCTCGAAGAGCCGGTCGAAGACGGGCGCGTCCTGACCCCGCTTCACCAACGTGGCGCGCAGGGCTCCGCGAAATGCGGCGCGATCCTCCATTCCGACGAACAGCGCAGCCTGGGCCGCGTCGGCGACCTCTGCCGGCGAGATCCGCAGGCCGTTCTGCCGCAGCAGTCCGGTGAAGTCCTCGAGGCGCTCGTCCACTGCCCGCATGCTAGCGTGCGGCGAATGTGGATGCTCGTCCTCGTCGCCGGAGCCCTGCTGGACCGCGGCCGGCCCGCGTTCGACGCAGTGCGGCCCCAAGCCGTCTCCGCGACAGTCCGGTTCCTTTCCGACGATCTCCTCGAAGGGCGCGGCACTGGCACGCGGGGGCATGCCATCGCCGAGCAATACGTCGCAACGCGGATGCAGGCTCTCGGGGTCCGTCCGGCGGGAGAGATGGCGCGCGCCGAGCTGCTGGTGGGGATCTCGCTGCTCAGCGGTCCGCGGCCGCGCTGGAAGCCGGAGAGCCCGTTTCGTTGATCACTTGCGAATGAGCAGCCGGTCTGTCCCGGGAACAAGATCGATGTACATGGCCCGCGCCCGGCCGGTGACGCGGATGCGGCCGCCGATCACGTTCACGTCGCGGATCTCCTCGGGGTCCCCGAGATAGGGCGCCTTGAGCAAACCGCGGGTCGTCGCCACCGCATAGTGGAACGACTTGCCTCCGCCGACCCCGATCAGCACGGCGTCGGCGAAGTGCTGGAAGGTGGTGAGATGCTCGCCCTCTGGCACCTTGAAAACCAGCAGCGGCGCCCCGTCTTTGCGGCGCGCGATGATCAGCTCCTTGATCTCGCCGCGAAAGAGGAAATGCCCGCGCGTGTACTCGTCGAGGCAGTTCTCTTCCCAGATACCCGGGGGAAGGGTGTTGTGCCGGACGCCCTCCTTGCAGCGCTTGGCCGCCGTCTCGGCATCGAGCGACGGCCCGCAGCTGCGCTTCTCAACGGTGCCACGGCCGAGCGGAAGGGTCTCGTCGACGATACAGCGCCTGACCTGATCGCCGGTGACGCGGACGGGCGCGAGATCGAAGGCGAGGGCGGCGAGCAGCGGAAGAATGATCATCGGGTGAACGTCGCGACGACCTCGAAATGCGCTGTCTGGGGGAATAGATCGAGCGGCGCGGCCCGGACCAGCCGATACCCCGCTTGCGCGAGGATCCTGCCGTCGCGCGCGAGGGTGGGCGCATCGCAGCTGACGTAGACCACGCGCGGGGCTCCGAGCGAGCCGAGGGCCCTGACGGCGTCGGCCGCACCGGTGCGCGGCGGATCGAGCAACACGGCGTCGAGCGGACCATCGAAGGCGCGGACCACGTCCGCGGCGTCGCCGGCGACGAGCTTCACCGCGAGCCCTGCATCGTCGGCGCTGCGGCGCAAGAGCGCGAGCGAGGGGCCCGCATTTTCGACGGTAGTGATCCGACGGGCGTCTCCGAGCAGAGGCAAGGTCAAGGTTCCGCTGCCGCAGAACAGCTCGAGCACGTGGCGTGCGCCGCCGAGGGCCTGCGCCGCCTCGCGTTGCAGGAAAGGCACCATGACACGGTTCGCCTGGGCGAAGGTATCCGGCCGCGCGCGCAGGCGGGCTCCATTCGGAAGCGCCGGGTCGGCGATCACCGGATCGCCGAGGATCTCGCCGTGCAGGGTGACGCCACGGACCAGGCGATGATCGAGGAGCTTTTCGGCGCGCCGGCGCAGGCCGGGGGTGACCGAAGCTTTCACGCGCAGATCGATGGCACCTTTCGTCTCCCCGGCCAGGAGCCCCAGATCGGTGACGCCCGCCAGCTCGCCGGCGCAGCGCGCCGCATCGGCCAGCTCCTGCAAGAGTCGCTCGAACAGCAGGCACTCGTCGACGGGCTCGACAGCGGTAGAGCCGGGATGCGCGAAACCCCACCCGCCGCCCGAGGTGCGATGGAGGCGGGCACGGCGCCGGTATCGGAACTGCTTCGGGCTGGGGACGATGGCGGCGAACTCGTAGCTGTTCCGTGCGAAGCCGCCGATCCGCTCCAGCGCGTCGGCCGTCAGCTCCTGCTTCGCCGCCAGCTGGGCCTCGTAGGCGACGTGCTGCACCGGGCAGCCGCCGCAGCGATCGACGATGGCGCAAGGGGGATCGACGTGAACACTGCCCCGCTGCAGGACGCGCAGGGGGCGGGCCCGCTCGAAGCGGCCCTCGCCGGTCAGCTCCGCCTCGACCACGTCGCCTGGAGCTGCACCGCGCAGGAATACGACGCGACCTTCGTGCCGGGCCAGCGTCTCGCCGCCGTGCACCACTGCCTCGGCCGTCAGGGTGACCTTCACGCCGGCGGGCGGGCGAGGTCCTGTGACAGCTTCTCGACGATCTGGCCCACCAAGCTCCGCGTCTCGTCGTCGACCTCGAGGAACTCGATGCCCATCCCCGGCTCGTCCACGCCGGGCCCGCTCGGCTGCGCCCACGCGACCCTGCCGAGCAGCTTGCACTCGCTGTGCCCGGGGAGCTGGAGGAGGATCTGCACGCGCGTATCGATGGGAGGCGCATGATGGGAATTGACGAACACGCCGCCGACGGAAAGGTTCGTGCCCCAGCCGCTGAAGGTGCCTGCCTCGGAGGAGACGCCGACCATGACTTCGTGATGAACGCGGGCGCTCCGGCGCGTGGGGCTCGAGGGATTGGAGGCGTCGCTCATCAATCAAAGAATAACATGGCTCTAGAGCAGCCGCCGAGCGCGCCGGGCACACCGGGGTATTTTAGGCTTTTTGTGCACTAAATCTTTATCGCCCGCAGCTCAGGGGAAATACGCAGCTTGGGTTCGGTGACCTTCTGTACGTCGTCGGGGGTGACGCCGGGCGCAACCTCGCGCAGCAGGAGCCCCTGGGGCGTGATGTCGATCACCGCCAGCTCGCTCATGACCGTGTTCACGCATTTCTTCCCTGTCAGCGGAAGGCGGCATTCCTTGAGCAGCTTCTTGGAGCCGTCCCTCGCCACCTGTTCCATGGCGACGATGACCCGCTTGGCGCCGCTGACCAGGTCCATCGCGCCGCCCATGCCCTTGAGGACCTTGCCGGGGATGGTCCAGTTGGCGATATCGCCCTGCTCGCTCACCTCCATGGCGCCGAGGATGGCGATGTCGATGTGACCGCCGCGGATCATCGCGAACGAATCGGCGCTGGAGAAGTAGGAGGTTCCCCTGATCTCCGTCACGGTTTCCTTGCCGGCGTTGATCAAGTCGGGATCGATCTCGGCTTCCGTCGGGTACGGCCCGATACCGAGCATTCCGTTCTCCGACTGGAAGATGACGTCGATCCCCTTGGGCACGTAGTTCGCGACCAGCGTGGGCATCCCGATGCCGAGGTTCACGTAGTAGCCGTCCCGCAGCTCCTGCGCGGCGCGCGCCGCGATCTGCTCGCGTGTCAGCGGCATGTTCAGCCCTTCCTCACCGTGCGCTTCTCGATCGGCTTCTCGTAGCTCGTGCCCTGGAAGATCCGGTTCACGTAGACCGAGGGGACGTGCACCTGGTCGGGATCCAGCTCGCCCACCTCGACCAGGTGCTCGACCTCCGCGATGGTGATGCGCGCCGCCGTGCACATCATCGGGCTGAAGTTGCGCGCCGTCTTGCGGAAGACCAGGTTGCCCCACTTGTCGCCCTTCCAGGCACGGACGATGGCGTAGTCGGCCTTCAGGGGCTTCTCGAAGATCATCTCGCGCCCGTCGATCACGCGGCTCTCCTTGCCCTGCGCGATCTGCGTGCCGGCGCCGGTCGGGGTGTAGAAGCCGCCCAGGCCGGCGCCGCCGGCGCGGATGCGCTCGGCGAGCGTCCCCTGCGGATTGAGCTCCACCTCCAGCTCGCCGGCGAGGAACTGGCGCTCGAACTCCTTGTTCTCGCCGACGTAGCTGCTGACCATCTTCCGCACCTGGCGGGTCTGCAGCAGGATCCCCAGACCCTTGTCGGTCGTCCCGCAGTTGTTGGAGATGATGGTCAGGTTCTTCACGCCCTTCCGGTGGATGGCCTTGATCAGATTTTCCGGGTTGCCGCAGAGGCCGAACCCGCCCGACATGATCACGGCGCCGTCCTGGAGGTCGCGAATCGCCTCGTCCGCGTTGGCGACGACCTTGTTCATGGCTCAGTCCCGCTCGACGATGAGCGCGATTCCCTCGCCGCCGCCGATGCAGAGCGAGGCGATCCCGCGCTTCTTCTCCAGGTCCTTCATCGCGTAGAGAAGCGTGACCAGCAGCCGGCAGCCGGAAGCGCCGATCGGGTGGCCGAGGACGACGGCGCCGCCCCGCACGTTCACCTTGTCCGGCGTGAGGCCGATGAGCTTGTTGTTCGCCATTGCCACCACCGCGAACGCCTCGTTGATCTCCCAGAGGTCGATGTCCGAGGGTTTGAGCTGCGCGCGCGTGAGCGCCTGGTTGATGGCGTCGGCGGGGGCGATGGTGAACTCCACCGGATCGCGCGCCGCGTGACCGAAGTCGCCCAGCCGGCCGAGGACGGTACGGTTCTCGCGCTTGGCCCGGTCGGCGGACATGAGAACGACCGCGGCGGCGCCGTCGTTGATCGAGGAGGCGTTCGCAGCGGTGACGGTGCCGTCCTTCTTGAACGCCGGCTTCAGCGAAGCGATCTTGTCGGGCCTCGCGAGCTTTGGGCCCTCGTCCTCGTCGACGGCGGTCTTGTTCCCCTTCTTGTCGGCGATCTCGACCGGGACGATCTCGGCCTTGAAAGCGCCTTCCTTCTGCGCCCGCTGCGCCCGCAGGGTGCTCTCGCGCGCGTACTCGTCCTGCGCGCTGCGCGAGAACTGGAAGTCTGCGGCGCACTTCTCGCCGCACATCCCCATGTGCATGTCGTTGTAGGGGTCCCAGAGGCCGTCATGAATCATGAGGTCCTTCATCTCCACGTTCCCCATGCGCGCGCCGTTGCGCATCGAGTGCGTGAAGTACGGCGCGTTCGACATGCTCTCCATGCCGCCGGCCACCACCACGTCGGCCTCGCCGAGCGCGATCACGCGGGCGCCCTCGATCACCGCCTCCAGGCCCGATCCGCACACCTTGTTGACGGTCACACAGGGCGTCGTCTTTGGCAGCCCGGCGTACAAGGCCGCCTGGCGCGCCGGTGCCTGGCCGACCCCACCCTGCAGCACCTGGCCCATGAAGACGGTCTTGACCTCCTCCGGCTTCACTCCCGCGCGCTCGATCGCCGCCTTGATGGCGACCGCCCCCAAGCGAGGAGCAGGCAGGCTCGACAGCGAACCCTGGAATGCGCCGATGGGCGTCCTCGCGGCGCCGACGATCACCACCTCGCGAACCTTGCGCTCTGCTGCCATGGCACGTCTCCCTGGGAAGTGGGCGCACGATTCATAACCGAGCGGACCCTGTCAAGCCGCGGAGCTTGTGCTATGTCCGCGCCCCCATGGCGTACGCGGGAGATTTGACGCAGGCGGAATTCGACGCCCTCCTCGACCGGAAGGGGGGCCCGGCGGTCGCCGTCCACGGCGGAGCGGGAACGCGCCCGGATGCCGACCCGGCGCCCTACCTGGAAGGCACCCGGCGCGCCGCCGAAGCAGGCCTGCGCGTCCTGCTTCAAGGCGGCTCCGCCCTGGATGCCGCCCAGGCTGCCGCGGTGGTCCTGGAAGACGATCCGAGCTTCAATGCGGGGACCGGCGCGGCGTTGACCAGCGAGGGCGAAGTGGAGCTGGACGCGAGCTGCATGGACGGCACGACGCTGCGGGCGGGCGCCGTGGCCTGCGTGAAGACGCTCAAGAACCCGATCCTCGCCGCGCGGCGGGTCTGCGACGATACCCCGCACGTGCTGATCTGCGGCCCCGGCGCCGAGGCGTTCGCGCGGGAGTGCGGGATCCCCGAGGTCGCAAACGCTTCGCTGATCACGGACCGGCAGCGCGCCCGCTGGGAGGAGCTGCACGCGCTGGCGCTGAAGGAAGGCGCCGACAGCGTGCGCCGGAAGATCGGCACCATCGGCGCGGTGGCGGTGGACGCCAGAGGCCACGTGGCCGCCTGCAGCTCGACCGGTGGCACCATGTACAAGCGCCCGGGGCGCGTAGGGGACACGCCGATCATCGGCGCCGGGACCTACGCCGACGACCATGAGGCCGCGGCCAGCTCGACGGGCCTCGGCGAGGCGATCCTGAAGGTGACGATGGCCCGCGCCGCTTGCATGCTCGTCCGCGAAGGCGCCTCGCCGCGCGCGGCGGCGGGGGAGGCGGTAGGCCTTCTGCGCGCGCGTGCGCACGGAGAAGGCGGAATCATCGTTGCCGGACCCGATGGCCGGCTCGGCTGGGCGTGCAACACCCCGCGGATGTCTCGAGCGATGATCCGGGCCGGGATGTCTTCAGCGAAGGCGGCGGTGTAACTCCGCCACTTCATCCCGCATCCGGTCGGCGGGGAGGTGCAGGCTGCGGCCGTGGCCCGGCAGCACCCATTCGAAGCTGTAGTCGAGCAGCTTGCGCAGCGACTTCTTCTGCTCGGTCCAGGAATACCAGGAGACGCTGCGGCCCATCTCCAGCCGGCCTTCCCAGGCCCAGAGGTGGTCGCCGGTGAAGAGATATCTGTCGTCGACCAGCAGCGCGCAGCTCCCGCGCGTGTGGCCCGGGAGGTGGATGACCCTCAGGCCGGGTCCCAGCTCGGTGTCGGAGTCGAGCAGGACCTCCGCGTCGATCACCGCGTCGTCATGATGGATGATCCGCTCGCAGCCGAATCGCTCCCGGAAGCGGGCGTGGTCCGCTACGTCGTCGCGGTGGGTCAAGAACATGCGCCGGACGCCGCCCAGGTCTGCGAGCCGGCGGACCAACGGTGCGGCGAAGCGCGGCGAGTCGACGAGGACGTTCCCGTCGTCGCGCCGCAAGAAGTAGCTCTGCGCGCCGTACGAGGACTCGCTGGAGTAACCGCACCGATGGACAGGCCCCTCGAGGTGCACGGGAAGATCGCGCGCCGCTTCCTTCGCGCTGCGCTCCGTTCCGATCGATGCCGTGGGACAACTGACGACCGCGTGCAAAGCGCGTCTCCAGCTCGCGTCGTTCGCGGGTTGCTCCTGGACGAACGACTGCCCGGACTCCAGGCTGCCGAAGACTTCGGGCGCGAGCTCGCGGCAGGTGTCGCACTCGATGCACGTCTCGTCCACGAACAGATCGCCTGGGACGTTTTCGGGGACTGCCAGCTCGCGCCGCGCCATGTCCGTTGTCTAACGTCGGCACTGGCGCCGCGCCCGCAGCCGCCACATTCGCGTCGTTGCAGGACCGCGGGGATCCGGTGTAATCGGCCCCCATGTCGATGCTACAGAAGCGGCTCCTCCGCGAGGTGGGACGCGCAATCGCGGATTTCCGGCTGATCGAGCCCGGCGACCGGATCCTGGTGGGCGTGTCCGGGGGCAAGGACTCGTTCACCCTCCTCCACCTGCTGCAGCAACTCCAGCGGAGCGCGCCGATCGAGTTCACGCTGGTCGCCTGCAACCTCGACCAGGGACACCCCGGGTTTCCGGCGGCGCAGCTCGAACAATTCTTGAGAAGCACCGGCGCCGAAGTGCTGATGCTGCGCGAGGACACATACGCCGTGGTCAAGCGCCTGGTCCCGGAAGGACGGACGGCCTGCTCCGTCTGCTCGCGCCTGCGCCGCGGGATCCTCTACAGCGCTGCCCGCCAGCTGGGCTGCACGAAGATCGCGCTCGGACATCATCGGGACGATCTGATCGAGTCGCTGCTGCTGTCGATGCTCTTCACCGGAAAGCTGCGCTCCATGCCGCCGCGGCTGCGCAGCGACGACGGCCGCAACGTCGTCATCCGTCCGCTCTGCTACGCCGCAGAGAGCGACATCGCCGCGTTCGCCGCGGAGATGAAGTTTCCCCTCATTCCCTGCGACCTCTGCGGCTCGCAGGAGAACCTGCAGCGCAAACGGGTCAAGATGCTGCTCTCGGACCTGGAACGCGATCACCCCGGCGTGCGCGCGTCGATCCTCGGCGCGATGGGGAACGTGATGCCGGAGCATCTCCTCGACGGCTCCCTGCGCCGCGAGTGGCGTGGGCCGGATCCGTGGATCGACGAAGAGGGTTCCGAATCTCCACTTCCGGTCGCGTTGCGCAGCTGACATTCCGGCCGCGTGCAAGCGGGCGTGCCAGACGCCCTTGCCTGCCCCCGCATCCGTTCCCAACCTCTTCCCAAGCGGCCAGGCGAGCGAGGGAGGCGGGCCATGAAGAGGTGCGGGCGGTGCGAGCGGGAGAGGGTCGTTCCCATCACGCTCGATGACACCATCGACGCCGGCGGCCACAGCTTCACCGCGCAGCTGCCGGCGGAGAAGTGCCAGGCCTGCGGCCGGATTGTCATCGAGGGACGTGACTTCAAGCTGTTCGAGGTCCGGGTAGCAGTCGAGCTCGCCAGGGCGGGCATTCGCGACAAGGAAGCGTTCAAGCGCCTGCGCAAGGCGCTTTCGATGGATCGGGCAGGGCTGGCTCACGTCCTCGACGTTCCGGGGGAGTTCATCGGCTACTGGGAAGGCGGCCAATGGCCGGTCGATCCTCGAGCCAACGCCGTGCTCTGCTCTCTCGTCCTCGCCCGCTTCGAGGAGAAACCCTCGGCCCTCGACTGCCTCCGCGTACTGCGGCAGCCGAAGCCGCTCGCGCGCAAGGTCCGGTTGCAGCTGGTCGACGCCACCGGCAAGGCGGCGAAGACGCTCCAGTTCGGCTCCGCGGCCCACACGGCCCCCGCGATGGCCTAGGAGCTAGTTTGCCGTGATCGTAGCGCCGCCGAGGACTTCGTCTCCCCGGTAGAAGACGGCGCTCTGCCCTGGGGCGACGCCTGGAGCTGCTTCCAGGAGCTTGACCTCGACTTCGGCGCCGCTCGCGTCGACTAGAGCTGCGAGCGGCTTGCCGCGGTGGCGGATCTGGACCTCGCAGCGCGTGCCGGGCACCGGCGCCGAGTCGACCCACCTGGCGTCGAACGCGCGAAAGTCGCGGCGCGTCACCTCGTCCTTGGTCCCGACCACCACGCGGCGGCGGTCCGCGTCGAGCGCGGCGACGTACAGCGGCAGCTTGAACCCCGAGCCGATTCCCCGCCGCTGGCCGACCGTGAAGCGGTGCACTCCGTCGTGCACTCCCAGCACGCGTCCATCGAGATCGACGATCTCCCCCGGGGCGGGTGCGACTCCGTTCTCTTCGAGAAAACGAGGAAGCGGGGTCCCGGCGACGAAGCAGACTTCCATGCTCTCCGGCTTGTCGGCATTGGGAAGCCCGCTCTGCCGCGCCAGGGCGCGCACCTGCGTCTTGGTGAACGTACCGAGCGGAAAACGGACCAGCGCCAGCTCCTCCTGCGTGAGGCCATGCAGGAAGTAGCTCTGATCCTTGGAGGGGTCCGCCGCGCGGAGCAGGCGGTACCGGCCGCCCTGGCGCTCTACCCGGGCGTAGTGTCCGGTCACCAGCTCGCCGGCGCCGAGCTTGCGGGCCCGGTCGAGGAGCCAGTCGAATTTCACGTGATCGTTGCAGCGCACGCAAGGATTGGGGGTCTGCCCGCGCGCGTACGCCTCGATGAAGGGCTCGATCACCCGCGCGCGGAAACGCTCCTGCGCGTCGTAGACGTAGAAGCGGATCCCGATCGCGGCCGCCGCACGCCGCGCATCGTACAGGTCGTCCGGGGCGCAGCAGGTCCGCCCGCTGCGGAGCGCATCTTCGGCGGTCGAGTAGAGGCGCATCGCCACGCCGGCGCACGTATCGCGCCCGCGCGCCTGGGCGGTCAGCGCCGCGGCGACCGAGGAATCCACCCCGCCGGACATGGCGATCATCGAGAGCACGGCGGCAGACTCTAA
>VBKQ01000495.1 GCA_005879505.1 Deltaproteobacteria bacterium | reverse complement strand
AACGTCGCCATCATCAACAACGGCTACCTGGGGATGGTCCGGCAGTGGCAGGAGTTCTTCTACAACCGCCGCTACGTCGCCACCCCGCTGCGCAGCCCCGACTTCGTCGCGCTCGCGCAGGCGCACGGGCTCACCGGGCTGCGGGTCACCCGCCGCGAGGAGATCCCGGAAGCGGTGGAGCGCGCCCGCGCCGAGCCGGGCACCGTGGTGGTCGAGTTCCGCGTCGAGCAGGAGGACTCCGTCTACCCGATGGTGCCAGCGAACACGGACCTGCGCGACATGATCCGCCGGCCGCAATTCGACGGGGAGGATGCATGAGCCACGACTCGGCATTCGCCATCCCCAAGGGCCGGAGCATCTCACAGACGCTGATCGTCTACGTCGAGGACCGGCCCGGCACGTTGAACCGCATTGTCTCGCTCTTCCGCCGCCGCGGCTTCAACATCGACTCCCTCACCGTCGGCCGCTGCGAGCGGCCCGGGGTGTCGCGCATCACGGTCGTGGTGCGCGCCGACGACGTCACCGCGCGGCGCCTGGAAGCGAACCTCTACAAGCTCGTCAACGTCATCTCGGTGGAGGACGTGACCCACTCCTCCTCGGTCACGCGGGAGATGGCCTTCGTGAAGGTGCGGGCTGCCCAGGACCGCCGCGCGGAACTGCTTCAGCTCGTGCAGACGTTCCGGGCGCGCGTGGTGGACCTGGGCCCGGAGTCGATCATCGTCGAGAGTACCGGCACGCAGGAGAAGCTCGACGGCCTCATCGAGGTGCTGCAGCCCTTCGGCATCCTCGAGCTGGTGCGCACGGGCGCGGTGGCGATGTTGCGCGGCCCGGGAAGCGGCGCGCAGCCGGAACAGACCGAATCAGACGACGGAGTGGCGGCATGAATTTCAATACACAGCCAGGAGCGACGCGCATGGATGCGAATGAGACGGCGGACCGGGTGCTGGTCTTTGACACCACCCTGCGCGACGGAGAGCAGGCCCCGGGCGCGAGCATGAACTTCGGTCAGAAGCTGCAAGTGGCCCGCGCGCTCGCCTCTCTCGGCGTCGACGTGATGGAGGTGGGCTTTCCGGTCGCCTCGCCGGGCGACTTCCAGGCGGTCGAGACCATCGCCCGGCAGGTGGAGGGTCCGGTGATCTGCGCCCTTGCGCGCGCCCATCGTCCGGACATCGACGCGGCGCTCAAAGCGCTGGCGCCGGCCCCCCGGCACCGCGTCCACGTCTTCCTCGCCACCAGCCCCATCCACCGCGAGCACAAGCTGCGGATGACGCCGGCGGAGGTGGTCCGGGTCGCCACCGGCGCCATCGAGTACGCGCGCGAGCGCTGCCAGGACGTCGAGTTCTCGGCGGAGGATGCGGCGCGCACCGAGCTCGACTTCCTCACCGAGGTGGTGGAGCGCGCCATCGAGGCGGGCGCGACTACCATCAACATCCCGGACACCGTCGGGTACGCGATGCCGGCGCAGTTCGGTGGCATCATCCGGCATCTGCGCGAGCACGTCCGCGGCATCGACGGGGTGGTGCTGAGCGTACACTGCCACGACGACCTGGGGATGGCGGTGGCGAACAGCCTCTCCGCGCTCGAGGCGGGCGCGCGGCAGGTGGAGTGCACCATCAACGGCATCGGCGAGCGCGCCGGCAACTGCTCGCTCGAGGAAGTGGTCATGGCCCTTCGCACGCGCCATGATCTCTTCGGGCTGCGGACCGGGGTCCGCACGCAGCAGCTCTGCTCCGTCAGCCGGGTGGTGGCGGGGGCGACCGGGTTCCACGTGGCGCGCAACAAGGCGGTGGTGGGTCAGAACGCCTTCGCCCACGAGTCCGGCATCCACCAACACGGGATGATCTCGCACGCGCAGACGTACGAGGTGATGCGCCCCGAGGACGTGGGCTTCAAGAGCACCAACCTGGTTCTCGGCAAGCACAGCGGCCGCCACGCGCTCACCGCGCGTCTGCGCGATCTCGGCTACCAGCTCGAGCCGGAGCAGGTCGACAAGGTCTTCGAGGAGCTCAAGCGCCTGGCCGACAAGAAGAAGGAGATCTACGACGGCGACCTCGATGCCCTGCTGGTCCACCTCTTCCAGAACGGCACCTCGCGCCGCTGGCAGCTGGCGAGCCTGAACGCCGTCAGCGGCACCGGCACGCCGCCCAGCGCCGCCGTCTCGCTGCTCACGCGCGACGGGCGCAAGCTCGACGAGGCGGCGACGGGAGATGGGCCGGTCGACGCCGTGTTCAAGTGCATCGAGCGGATCACGGGCGTCAAAGCGCGCCTGCGCGACTACACGGTAGAGAACGTGACCGCGGGGGAGGACGCGCAAGGCGAAGTGGTGGTGGTGGTCGAGCACGAAGGGCGCACCTACCGCGGCCGGGGCCTGAGCACCGACATCGTGCTCGCCAGCGCGGAGGCCTACCTGGAGGTGGTGAACCGAATCGCGGCCGGCCGCCTGCAGCGCAAGACGCCGCCGGAGCCGGAGCCGGAGGTGGTGTGTGGCGCAGTCTGAGCCGCGCACGCTGTTCGCGAAGATCTGGGACGCGCATCTCGTCCGGGCCGAGACGGACGAGACGCCCGCGGTGCTGTACGTCGACCTCCATCTGGTGCACGAGGTCACCTCCCCGCAGGCCTTCTCGGTGCTGCGCG
>VBKQ01000494.1 GCA_005879505.1 Deltaproteobacteria bacterium | reverse complement strand
CACCCGGGCGAGCGCCTCGAGCTCCTCGGGGCGGAACATCTTGCCGCTCGGATTCGACGGGGTGCAGACGACGACCGCGCGCGTCCGCGAAGTGATCGCAGCTTCCAGCGCATCCTCGCGCAGCGTGAACTCCGGGGGCCTGAGCGTAGCGAACTCCGCAGTGAGCCCGGACACCACCGCGGCGTTCAGGTGGTAGCCGTAGTAAGGCTCGAAGAGGAGGATCCCGTCGCCGGGATCGAGCAGCGCGTGGATGGCGGCCGTATATGCGCCGCTGGCCCCGACGGTGATGCAGATCTCTTTGGCCGGATCGGCCTGGAGGCCGTTGTCGCGCGCGAGCTTGCGCGCGATGGCGTCGCGCAGCTCGCGCGCGCCTTCGGCGAACGAGTAGGTGCTGCGGTTCTCCCGGATGGCGGCGATCGCGCCGTCGCGGACCAGCGGCGGGGTGGGCAGATCGCAGATCCCCTGGCCGAGGTTGATCCCGCCGACGCGCTCGCACTCGCGCGTCATGCGGCGGATCTCCGATTGCGCCAGCCCCTGCAGCCGATTCGCAACGCGCATGAGGAGTGAAGACTACTACGGGCGGAAAGGATCCTGCAGCGGCGGACCTCCCGCGAGATCCCGCAGCGTCTCGACGAGCACGTCGAGTCCTCGCTGCAGATCCGCCACCTCGATCTTCTCGTCCGAGTCGTGCCCGGGATACGGCTTTCCCGGGAACCACATGCCGAATGCGATCGCGCTCGGGATCCGCTTGGCGTAAGTGCCGCCGCCGGAGATGGCGGGCGGCGGCCGCTCGCCGGTCGCCCGCGCGTAGGCGTCCATCAGCCGGCGGACGATCTTCGCGTTGCTGTCGAACACCAGCGGCTCGTCGCCGAAATAGATCTCGCCGGGCACGAGCCGCGGCGAGAACTTGCGCACCTCGGCGTAGAGGCGCTCGCGCGACTGCGGGCCGGTCAGCGGGGGCGGCCGGCGCAGGTTGACGACCAGCGCGAGCTTGTCCCCGAGGCGCGGCTCCTTCTTCAGGGTCGCGACGTTGACCGTCCACCCGTCCCAGCCCGGCTCGGCGACACCGTCGAGCCCGAGCGCCGCTCCTTTCAGGTCGCCACCCGCGTGCGCGGCAAAGGCGACGAGGTCGGCCATCGCGCAGTCGGGCAGCTCCCCGGCCACCAGCCGCGCGAACGACACCAGCGCATTGCGGCCGCCCTCGACGTTCACCCCGGCATGGGCCGCGCGGCCCTGCACGACGAGGTCCAGCAGCGGGCCGCGCCGCGCGATTTCCAGCCTCGTTCCCGGCGCAGGCGCCCTGGCCCGGAGCCGTTGCTCCAGCTCTTCCCAGGCGGGCGCTCCTTCGCGCCAGCGGAGCGTCAGGCGCGCGCGGTCCGGCACGATGCTGGGCGCGAGCCCGGCGTCGATCTCCTCGATGGTCCATGGCTTGCCGCTTCCCGGGGCCATGTCCGCCGGAAGCACCGCGAGCCCGTCCCAGGCCTTCTCGCCCACCACCACCGGGAAAGCGGAGTCGAGCACCAGGCTGTAGGTCGGTGGCTCATGCGAGGCGAGATAGGTCTTCATGTCGGTCGATCCGCTCTCCTCGTCGCTGCCGACCAGCAGGCGCACGGTGTGCGTCCGTGGCAGATCCCGGATGGCGTGCATCGCGAGCAGCGCCTGGACGAGCGGTCCCTTGTCGTCCGCTGCGCCGCGCCCGTAGACGACGCCGTCGCGCTCGATGCCTGCGAAAGGGGGAACCGTCCACTGCTTCTCGTCGACCGGCTGCACGTCCCCGTGCACGACGAGCCCGAGGATGGGCGCGCCGGCTGGACCCGGCAGCTCGATCTCCGTCACCGGGCCCGCGTCGCGCGCCGTCAGTCCGAGCGACTGCGCGGTCCGCAGCAGCCACTGCTGCTGGTCCAGGCGCGCCTGCTCGTTGCCCGCCACCGTGGGGAAACGGATGGCCTCGAGCAGCAGCGGCCCGAGGCGGGACCGCTCGGGCTGTGGG
>VBKQ01000493.1 GCA_005879505.1 Deltaproteobacteria bacterium | reverse complement strand
CCGGGCGCCTGCGCGACGAAAAGGCCTTTCTTGGTCCCGATGGTCAAGAGCACGCGGTCCGGCACGGTCAGCCTCCTGAGACGGCAGCGAGGATGGTGACTACATCGCCCGGCGCAAGCGCCGTGTCGAGCCCCTGGCGATCGCGCATGTGGTCGGAATTGACGAAGACGTTGAGGTGGCGGCGCACCGCGCCGGTCTCGTCGCAGATGTTGCGGTGGAGAGATGGGTGGCTGCGCTCCAGTTCCTCGAGAGCGGCCCGCACCGTCGTCGCCGAGACCGGCAGGTCCGCGGCCCCGCCGCAGTACTTCCGCAGCGCGGTGGGCAGGTGGATGGTCGCCATCTCCGGTCCATTATGGAGTCACACTTGGAAGAGTGCGAGGAGCATCGCGGCAGCCGGGAGGGGCCATCCTTGCCAGCAGATTCCGGTTGAGGCTACGAGTTCGCTCTCGGCGGTCGGGACGACCGCCGACGACGCGTGCCACGCTTATCCGCGAGATGGGGGGGCGCAACCCACGCTGGGGTGCCGAGAGGATCCGTGGCGAGCTGCTCAAGCTAGGCATCCGCGTGTGCAAGCGAACGATTCAACGGTACATGCGCCGCTCTCGACCCCGAGGCGACGGCCAGAGCTGGTCGACGTTCCTGCGAAACCACGTGACGTGGGCGTGTGACTTCGTGCAGACGTTCGACATGCGGTTCCAGGAGGTGTTCATACTCTTCTTCTTGGATCTGCGTCGGCGAACGATCCTCCATGCCGCGGTGACTTATGCGCCAACCGACGAGTGGTGCGCGCAGCAGGCAGGGGACGCCAGCATGGACCGCGTACCACAGGTTGTCGTCTGCGACCACGACACGAAGCTCGGCTCTCGGTTCGCTGCCGTACTCAGGTCGTCTGGGGTGCGCATCGTGCGCACGGCGATACGCGCGCCGGACATGAATGCATTCGCTGAACGCTTCGTCGGCACGCTCCGCAGAGAGTTGCTCGACCATGTCCTCATCCTCAGTGAGAATCACCTCCGGCGCATCGTCACCGAGTACGTGCGCTTCTACAACGAAGCGCGTCCGCACCAAGGTCTCGGCCACGAACAGCCGATTCCACGGCCTCTCGCGAGAGAAGGACTCGTCCACGCAGTCCCCGTACTCGGCGGACTCCATCACGACTACCGGCGTGTCGCTTGACGAGAGTTGCGCCAGATGATTCTCGTGTGGACGGGATTTGTAGCCAGCACGGGATCTTCGGCGGTAGTCGTCACAACGTAGCCCGGCGCCCAGGCGCGACAGTGGTCTTCGGACAAAGCGAGGACGCCAGTCGCGTCGCGACGAGCGTCCTCTCAGTGATCTGGGGCTGGCTACGAGTCGAGCTCGCGCCTGGCCTCGCGGATCTGTTTCTCCTCGTCCGGGCGCAGCTTTCCCTTTCGCTCGTTCAGGAACCGCTCTGCCTCTTGGATCGCGGCGCGGCGACTAGCGCTATTCACGGGCTGCTGCTTCGCATTTCGGATCACGTTCAGGACGGAGGTGAAGTCGGCCTCGGCCATGTCGGCCTCCTTTCGGCGGCGGCGTGTACCGCGGTCTGACACAAACGGGGAGAGTCAGGCGAGCGCCCGTTCGGAACGTAAGCGTCGGTCTCAGGGCACGCGCACGACGATACTCTCGGTTCGAGCATCGCTTGCCAATCCCGGCGACGCAGCGGCGCCCGGCTTGGCCTTGAGCCTTCCCCGATTCGATGGACAGGTTGATTACGGCTGCTGCCTGCTCCGTCCGTGCTGGCCCTCGAACCCTACGCGGCCGGGGTTGCAGACCCCGGCCGTGGTCTGAAAGGGTGGGAAGTTGACCGGGGAGGCGGGAGACAGGCGACGGAACCGGCCTTATCTGTCCTATCGCCTTAGAGTCAGCCGCATGCCCGTACTGGACTGGCTGCTCGATTCC
>VBKQ01000492.1 GCA_005879505.1 Deltaproteobacteria bacterium | reverse complement strand
CGACGTCATGGTCTGCGACATCGGCATGGACGAGATGGACGGGTACGAGCTGACGGCGGCGGTGCGGCAGCGGGCGGAGACCGACTCGATGCCGATCCTGCTCGTGTCCGCCCGCGATTCCGATTCCGACCGGCAGCGCGGGGTGGCGACCGGCGCGGACGGCTTCCTCACCAAGAAGGAGTGCGTCTCCGGGCGCCTTCTCGCCGAGGTGAGCGCGGTGATCGCGCGCCGGAAGGGGGCTGCGTGAGCGCCCGGCCCATCCGCGTGCTGGTGGCCGACGACTCCACCACCCTGCGCACCGCGCTCGTCGCCCTGCTGAGCGAGGACCCCTCCCTCTCCATCGTCGGCCAGGCCGCCGACGGCGTCGAGGCAGTGGAGAAGGCGCGCGCCCTCCGACCCGACGTGATCACCATGGACGTCAACATGCCGCGCCTGGACGGGCTGGGCGCGACGGCGGCCATCATGGCGGAAGCGCCTTCGCGCGTGCTGGTGATCACCTCCGTGCGGCAGCACCGGCAGCTGGAGCTGTCGTTCAAGGCGATGGCCGCCGGAGCCCTGGAGCTGATCGCGAAGCCCGAAGGCGACTCCGAGCAGATGCGCCGCTGGGCGCGCCGCGTCGCCGAGTCGGTGCGGCTGATGGCGGAGGTGCCGGTCGTGCGACGGCATCGCTCGAGGCCGGCCGGGGTCCGCCCGCAGCTCACGCACGGCGCGCAGGTCGACGTGGTGGGGATGGCGGCGTCCACCGGCGGTCCCCCTGCGCTTGCACAGGTGCTCGGGGGACTGCCGCGCGACCTTCCCGTCCCGTTGCTGCTCGCGCAGCACATCGCGAGCGGATTCAGCGCCGGACTGGTGCGCTGGTTTGCGAGCGTCTGCAACCTGAGCGTGGTGATCGCGCGCGAGGGCGACCTGCCGCTGCCCGGCACCGTCTACCTCGCGCCTGACGGATGCGACCTGGAGATCGACGGGAACGGGCGCGTCCATGTTCCGCGATCGAGCGGGCTGCACTGCCCCTCCGGAACCAAGCTGCTGGCCTCGCTGGCGCGCGCCTATGGATCGCGCGCCGCCGGCTTCGTGCTCACCGGCATGGGCGATGACGGCGCGCAGGGTCTGCTCGAGCTGAAGCGGGCGGGTGGCGCCACGTACGCTCAGGACGAGCAGACGTCCGTGGTGTTCGGCATGCCGCAGGCAGCGCACGCCTGCGGCGCGGCGCGGGCTCTGCTTCCGCTGGAGAGCATCGCGCCTGCCATTCTCGAGCTTTGCAGAGTGAAACCTGGGAGCACTGCCGCGGCGCGACCGCGCGGGTGAGGGACGATGGAGACCAACTTGAGACCGGAGGAGAGAGGGCGGCGCCGCGGGTTGGCGCTGCAGATCAAGGTTTCGGCGCTGGTGGTCATGGCGCTCGGGTCGCTCGCGGTCGCGACCGGAGTCGGCAACTATCTGTACTTCCGCAGCGTACTCACCGAGGAGGCGACCGCGCGGGGAAAGGCGATCTCGGCCACGCTTGCCTCGGCCCTGGTCGAGATGCCGGACAGCGCGGTGGGCGCGACCATCGCCTCGGTGAAGAAGGATGCGAATCTCGCCTACGTCGAGGTGGTGGGGCCGAACGGCAGCGTGCTCGCGCACACCTTCGATGGGCAGATTCCGCAGCAGGATCCCGCCGCGCTGCGCGAGTCGGAGAAGATACGAAACGTCGTGCTCGAAAGCGTCACCTACCTCGATGTGCCGGCAGCCGTGATCACCGGCGCCATCGTGCACGTCGGGCTCGATCCGGCGGCTTGGAACGACATGGCGTGGCGGGCGCAGAAGCTGCTCGGTGCCATCACCCTGGCAGCACTGGTGGCGGCCGCCTTCATCTCGGTGATGCTGGTCGCGCAATTCGTCGCCCCCCTGCGCAACCTGACGCACGCGGCCAGGCGCATCGTCGACGGAGATCTGACACAGGAGATCGAGGTCACGACCAACGACGAGGTCGGCCAGCTGGCGGCCGGGTTCGGGCAGATGGTGGAGAAGATGAAGGAGGTGCTCCGCGCGCTGCAGGAATCGGTGCAGCTCCTCGCCAACGCCGGCGGCGAGCTGAGCCAGAGCACCAACGATCAGAGCCGGACGATCACCCGCCAAGCCACCGCGCTGCAGGAGACGCAGGTCACGGCGCAGGAGATCAAGCAGACCTCGCTGCTCGCGGCGCAGAAGGCCGAGACGGTGCTGAAGCTCACGGAGAAGGCTGACCAGGTCTCCTCGCAGGGAGAAGAGGCCATCGAGAAGTCGCTGGGCGGCCTCACCGAAATCCGGGCGCAGGTCGACGAGATCGCGCAGAAGATCGCCCAGCTCTCCGAGCGCACGCAGCAGATCGGCGGCATCACGCAGACGGTCAAGGACCTGGCGGACCAGTCGAACATGCTGGCGCTGAACGCTGCCATCGAGGCGGTGCGCTCGGGCGAGCACGGAAAGGGGTTCGCGGTGGTCGCCCGGGAAATCCGCTCCCTGGCCGATCAATCGATCCAGGCTACCAATCGCGTCCGCGAGATCCTCGAGGACATCGGCGGCGCCATCCGGGTGGCGGTGAGCATCACCGAGCGCGGGTCGCAGAAGATCGAGGGCGGGCTCTTGCAGGTGAAGCAATCCGGAGAGAACCTGCGCGAGCTGTCGAACATCGTCAAGGACAACTCCTCGGCGGTGCGGCAGATCGCGGCGGCGGTGTCGCAGCAGAACGCCGGCATCACGCAGATCTTCAGCGCCGTCACCGATCAGACGCGGATGATGGACGAGACGATGCGCCGGCTGGAGAGCACCACGCAGGCCGCGTCCACGCTGAAGGACCTCTCCCAGCGGGTGTCGGAGGTCGTCGGCCGCTTCCGCGTCTAGCCGCCAGCCGCTTCCGCAGCGGAGGTGCGGGAATGCGGCTGTCGCTTCTAGACTGTACACTCCCGCGGCCATGATCGAAGTCGACCGGCTGCGCAAATGGTACCGCGTGCATCGGCGCGCACCCGGTCTCGCGGCCGCGCTGCGCTCCCTCTTCCACCGCTCCTACGAGGACGTGAAGGCCGTCGAGGACGTGTCGTTCTCCATCACCGCCGGCGAGCGGGTCGGCTTCCTCGGGCCCAACGGCGCGGGAAAGACGACGACCTTGAAGGTCCTCTCGGGTCTCCTCTACCCTACCGCGGGCCGGGTCTCGGTCGCCGGCTTCCTGCCCCAGGAGCGGGCCCGCGGCTTCCTCGGGCAGATCACGCTGGTGATGGGTCAGAAGCAGCAGCTCCTCTGGGACCTGCCGCCTTCGGAAACCTTCCTCCTCAACCGGGCCATCTACGACATCCCGCGCAAGCAGTACGACGCCACGATGGCCGAGCTGACCGAGCTGCTCGAGCTGGGGCCGCTCCTGGGGAAGCCCGCCCGGCAGCTCTCGCTCGGGGAGCGGATGAAGTGCGAGCTGGCGGTGGCGCTGCTGCATCGGCCGAAGGTCCTCTTTCTCGACGAGCCGACCATCGGGCTCGACGTCTCCATGCAGGCCACCGTGCGGGGCTTCGTGCGCGCGTACAACGAGCGCTTCGGCGCGACGGTGCTCTTGACCTCGCACTACATGGAAGACGTTGCCGCGCTCTGCCCGCGGGTGATGGTGATCGACAAGGGGCGGCTCATCTACGACGGAGGATTGTCGGAGCTGATCCGCCGCGTCCGGCCGGACAAGCGGATGTTGCTGCGGCTTTCGCGCCCGGTGGAGCGGCGAGACCTGGAGGCGCTCGGGTCGGTGATCGAGCACCGGGACGCGGAGGCCATCGTGCAGGTCTCGCAGGACGCGCTGCAGCCCGCGGTGGCACGCGCCCTCTCCTCACTTCCGCTCACCGACCTCACGGTCGAGGACCCGCCGCTCGAGGAAGTGATGCGCGATCTCTTCGCGCAGGGACGCGCCGCGTGACGCGACTGCTCCGGCTGTACCCGCAGCTGCTGCGCACGGGATTCGCCGAGGCGTTCGCCTATCGTGCCGAATTCCTCATCTGGATGTTCTCCACCAACATGCCGCTGGTGATGCTCGCCATCTGGGCGGCGGCGGCGCGGTCCGGGCCCGTCGGGGGTTACTCGCAGCAGGGCTTCGCCGCTTACTACCTGGCCACGCTGCTCGTCCGGTTGATGACGGGCGCGTGGGTGGTCTGGGAGATGACGATGGAGATCCGCCAGGGCACCCTGGCCCTCCGCTTGCTGCGCCCGATCCATCCGCTGCTGCAATGGTCCGCAGACAACCTGGCGGCGATCCCCATGCGCGGCGTGGTGGCGATCCCGGTGGC
>VBKQ01000491.1 GCA_005879505.1 Deltaproteobacteria bacterium | reverse complement strand
CGCAACCGGTCGAAAAATGCCGAGCGGCTTGCGGGCAACGTCTGCTCCCCCACCCTGGCGATGAGAAAGCCGGCGGGGTCGAGTCCCACTTCCGGCTGCGACGTTTCGAATCGGTAACCGCGCCGCCACTGCTGTCCAAGCCACCTCAAATCGCTCTGAGCGTGTATTCGATTGTCCATCATCGGGATATGGCGCCGAGTCGCGGTTAAGCGAGCATCGGCTGCTCGATGTAGTGCGCCGGCGGTCGACGGCGAAAACTGACGCGACGCACTCGGGGACAAGGACCAGGTTGTCTTTGAGCTGACGTTCGCGTCAGAATCCGGCACGTCCTGGCGCGGCGCGAATGCTCAGCTCGCGGAACGAGGCACCTGAAAGCAACCGTTCCATCGCTGCTGCTCTGCCTGTTGGGGTGCGTGCAAGGGCCGCCTGCCACTTACGTTTCGCGGCACTCTGCAGGAGGTGGTCTTCGACCGCTACACGCCACTTTCCCGGAACGAAGAGATCGCGCGACGTACGCTGACGCCGCTGACGTTCCGGCGCGACCAGGCACCCGTCGCTACTGCGCAGCCGCACGTAGTCCGGCATGCGGACCTTCGCTCCGGAATCCGCCAGAAGCGTCCGACGCCGTGAGCATGGAACATGCAGGACAGGCGGCTGCACCTAGGAGGAGCGCTGCAGGATGGGTTGCAGCCGGGTCGTATCTCTCCAGGCACAAAACGCGGCGAGGATGACGTATAGCGTGCACCTTTACCTCGTCCCACTGCCGGTGAGGCCGAATACACAGCTCACCCCGCCCACTGTCGCAGTGCCCGCAGCGGTCGCAGTCAGGTGGTGTCCGTCCGACGTGTAGAGTGTGTAACTGGCCACGCTAAGGGAGACCGCAGTGCCGTTGCTGGTCGCGCTGCACGTCACCGGGCCGTTCGCAAGGGTGGCGGTACTACCCGAGACGTTGAATTTGAAAAGGCAGCCGTCGTTGGACGTGTATTGGAGGTCTGCTCCTGAGCCGTTGCTCAACGTCACGGAGACGAGGCTGTTCTGCGTGACGGGTGCGTTACCTGGACAAGTGACGGTGGTAGTCTGGTTACCGGCCCAAGACCCGAGCCAGTTCGTCATTGCAGTGATCACGCTAATCACAGCTTTCATCTTGAACCTCCCTGAGGGCGCTGGCAACACTGCCGAGTGCGGCATACGAAGGAAAACGAGGCCTCACAAACAGAACAGCCCTTTACAGATTGTTGCGGCAAGTGGACAACTGGCGGTCACCCTCATCAAGAAGTACCAGTGACCAGCGCCGTTAAGCCGATGCCGAGAAAGTGGCTTGCCCGGTGTAGTGAGATCGCTCGCGCCGCATACGGCTGCAGTCGTACGCAGTCGTCCGAATGGTCGGGCGAGGACCAGGGCGAGATCGGTGCCTCGCCCGCTGTCCAGTCGACTATTGGTGGCCCAGTTCCTTTTCGGCTTCCAGCCAATCCTCTTGGTCGTGACCGTGCTCGCCGCCTCGCTGGACAAACCTCTCGTATGCCCGCTGTGCGACCTGGGCAGGGTCCGACTTGCGGGCCTGCCCCGCGCGAGAGAGCGGGATTTCCGCTGAACGCTGGCTCATCTTCTCCGGCGACTTCGGATCGGGCTCTTTGTCGACCATGCGAGCTCCTTTCGGTGATGAAGCCTACCTCGCTGCGGTCAGCGATCATGGCGCGGGCGCTCTGACTCGTTGTTCTGCGCGTCTCGACTCGAGTTGCTCCGCGCGTCTCTTGGAACACCTGTTGCGCTTCCCCGAAGCCTTGTCAAGGGCCGAGGGTAGAACGCGCCGAAGAGCACCCACGCGCATCCTGCTCGTAGAAGACTAGGACGATGCTGTCCTTTGCTCGGGTATCCGCGGGAGGTTGCCCTCCCGCGGCCCCCACGGATCCGGACGTGCAGAATTCCCGCATCCGGCTCTTCGGGACACGGATTCGCTACGCGGTGGAATAGGGCCGCAGGATGCGTGCCCGCGGGAGTGGATTGCGCTCTAGCAGTTTCCTCATGCGGTCCCACGTCATGCGTGCCCACTGCGAGCGGCGACCGAGCCACTTGCGCCAGACGCGCACGACCTTTCGCGGAGTGTTTGAGCGCTTCGAAGTTCCCGGTGATCCCGTAGTACCCGAAGTGCCCTCGCAGCTTCTGCGCGAGCGTTTGCTGCTGCTCCTCGATGGGGTGGTGCCGATGGAGTCGGCACCACTGGGCGACTCGCTTGAGCGCCCTGCTCAAACGGTCGCGGGCCGTCTTCCGCTTCACCACCCACTTACCCTTGCGGGATAAGCCCCAGTAATGGGTAAAGCCCAGCAGGTCGAATGTCCCGGGCCGGTCGCTGCTGCCCCCTCGGGGCGGTCGGCGGTCTGGCCTTTGGAATTCGATCAGTCGGGTTTTCTCCGGGTGGAGCGTCACGCCGTACTTACCGAATCGTTTCGGCAGCACCTCCATGACGCGGCGTGCGTCCTCCTCGCGCGAGAAGAGCAAGACGGCGTCGTCCGCATAGCGGACGAGAAAGCCCCGGCCCTTCAGCCGCGGTTTCACGTCCCGCTCGAATCACGCGTCCAGCACCTCGTGCAGATAGACGTTCGCCAGCAGCGGGGAAATGACCCCGCCTTGCGGGGTCCCGGCGTCTGGGCGCGACCACGCCCCTTCCTTTAGGACCCCGGCGTTCAGCCACTCGCCGATGAGTCTCAACAGCACTCCATCGCGTATCCTGCGGCGAAGAAGCGTTCGTAGATGACCATGGTCGAGGGTGCCGGCCGAAGCCACCCTCGCAGACCTGGCGCACTTTCCTCCAGAACCACGTCGCCGATCTTGCCTCCGTGGACTTCTTCGTCGTGCCGACTGCGACATTCCGGATTCGTATCGCCGCGCAATGCGGCGGGGCGCCGGCTGGCAGGCAAGGCCAGCCGCCGATTGGGCTTGCGCATGCTTCCATCTGAAGCGGCATCCTGACGAAATGGGCTGCGAACGGCGTGAACCGCCCGAGTCACTTGCACCGATGAACCGCGCGCATCAATCGTCGGGCCAGTTCACGGTTCGAGCGCGAGCGCCGAGTTCCAGGGAGCTCCCACAGGCTGCACCGACGCGTCCTGGTTTGGTGCTGAACCAGGCCCCGAAGACCGCGTGGGCAAGTCGCGAGTTGCTGTAGTCTGGAGTGTGGCGCAGCCGAAGGTAGAGGGCGCAACGCGCCCGACGAGGAGCGTATGGCCGACGCATTACGCGAGGGGGCCAGGTCCATGCAGATGCGGCGACGGGTCGTGGAGATCCGCGGCCTGAACCTCAAGCCGGGATCGCGCGCGGAGTTCCACCGCCTGTACATGGAGCGATCGCTGCCGTTGCTTCGGAAGTGGGGATTCGATGTCGTATCGTTCGGTCCCTCGCCGCACGACGACACCTCCTACTATGTCATCCGGGCGTACAAAGATCTCGCCGAGCGGCAAGCCAGCGAAGACGCCTTCTACGGCAGCGATGATTGGAGGAAAGGCCCGCGCGAGACGCTGCTCTCGCTCATCGAGAACTATGCTGACGTGGTCCTCGAACTCGACGAGGCTACGATCGCCGCCCTCCGCCGCGAACCATGACGCGATACGCGGCGTTCCCTCTCCAGAGGCGCCGGACCGCGACGTCAGCGCTTTGACATTCTTCGACGCGAGATACGTAGATTGCGGTCACGCGTCCAGCGCGCAGCGACAACTGAATCGTCGTAGAGACCACGACAGCCTTAAGCGCTGGCGCTTCGTTCGCGCCGAGTTCGCGCGCGACCTTCGCCCCGTCCGCCTCGGTGAACCTGCTCTTCCTGGGATGAACTCGTCCGCGAGACTTCCAGGTTCCCCTATCGCGGAGCGACGTAGACGTAAAAAGTCCAAGCTGCGATTACCAG
>VBKQ01000490.1 GCA_005879505.1 Deltaproteobacteria bacterium | reverse complement strand
AGGTTTCGGCGAAAGATCCAGGTTGCGGCCTGGCGCAATGGGGCGTTGCGATGACGTACTTCCACACCATCTGGGGGCCGCCGACGGAGGACGAATTCGCCGCCGGACGAACGGCGGCGCAGAAGGCGGCGGCCCTGGGCGCGCCGAGCGCCCGTGAGCGCGACTACATCGCTGGCATCGCCGCCTACTACCAGGGCGATGCGGTGGCGCATCCGGCGCGCGTCGTGGCCTACGAAAAGGCGATGGCGGGCGTGCACGAGCGCAACCCCGACGACCACGAGGCCGCGATCTTCCACGCCCTTGCGATTCTCGGCGTGGCCTACAACTCGCCGCCCGACAAGACCTACGCCCGGCAGAAGGAAGCAGCGAAGATTCTCAATGGTCTGCTGGCGGTCGAGCCCGATCATCCGGGGATCGCCCACTACATGATCCACTCCTTCGACTATCCCGAGCTCGCCGAGCTGGCGCTGCCGGCAGCACGCGCCTACGCAAAGATCGCCCCGTCCGCTCCCCACGCGCTGCACATGCCCTCGCACATCTTCACGCGCCTGGGAATGTGGAAGGAGTCGATCGAATCGAATCTCGCCTCGGCGCGGACGGCGCAGACCTGGGCCGCCAGGACGCACGCCGGAGCGACCGCGTTCGATGCCCTGCATGCGATGGACTACCTGGAGTATGCGTATCTGCAGACGGGACAGGACGCCAAGGCGCGAGAGCTGGTCGACAACGTCGCCAAGGTGACGAGCCTCGACGTCCCGCAGTTCGCCGCCGGCTACGCGCTGGCCGCCGTCCCGGCCCGTCATGCGCTCGAGCGTCGCGCCTGGAAGGAGGCTTCGGCGCTGACGGCACAGCCGACGTTCCCCTGGGAGAAGTATCCTTACGCCAAGGCGATCGTTCACTTCGCGCGCGCCGTCGGCGGGGCCCGCGCGGGCGACCTGGAAACCGCCCGCCAGGACTTGACGACTCTGACCGGCATCCAGGCTTCGCTTCAAGGCCAGAAGGGGTTCGACTGGGCGACCCAGGTCGAGATCCAGCGGCGGGCAGCGGCGGCCTGGCTCGCGCGCGCGGAGAAGAAGGACGCCGAAGCGCTGACGCTCATGCGATCGGCGGCCGACCTGGAAGACTCGACCGACAAGCATCCGGTCACGCCCGGGTCGATCCTTCCGGCGCGCGAGCAGCTCGCCGACCTGCTTGCGGAGTTGGGACAGCCGGCCGCGGCACTTGCCGAGTACGAGACCTCGCTCCGCTCGGCGCCGGGGCGCCTCAACAGCTATGACGGCGCCGCGCGGGCGGCCGAGCGCGCCGGAAAGAAGCGAGAGGCGAAGGTCTTCCACGAGCGGCTGGTGGCGCTGTGCGGTGGATCGGTGCCCGCCCGCGCCAGGTCGGCAATGACTGCAGCGCAAGAGCGGTAGCAGGAGGGGACCTGGCACCACTCGCACTGATCGCCGGGCTGTTAGCGAGCGCGGCGGATGCGGCTCCTGCCGGCGAGACTCGCGTCGAGGTCGTCACGCCTGGACCCGGGTATAGCGCGGGCTGGTTCGCCAGATTGTTGCTCGGCGAGCAGTGGCGAGACATGTGGACCACGCCCGTGGAGGTGCCCGTGCTCGACCTCCACACCTTCGATGGAGGGCTCCGCCCGCAGCGACGCGGCGGAGGTCTGCAGACGAGGAACCTCCGGCTGAAGAGCGGCAACGGTCATGCCTGGGTGTTCCGCTCCGTCGACAAGGACGTGTCGGGCCTGCTGGACGCCGATACGCGAGCGTCCATCTTCGGCGACATCCTCCAGGACCTGACCAGCACCATCCATCCCGGAGGGGCGCTCGTGGTCGATCCACTGCTCGACACCGCCGGTGTGATGCATGCCCACCCGCAGCTGGCGGTGATGCCGGACGACCCTGAGCTGGGCGAGTTCCGCAGGACGTTCGCGGGCATGCTCGGCTTGCTGGAAGAGCGCGACGAGGGCAGCGAGGTCGGCGTCGACAAGCTCAAGACCACGCTGGACGTCTTCGTCCGGCTGGAGACGCGCACGAAGGACGAGGTCGATGCACGCGATTACCTGCGCGCCCGCCTCATCGACGTGCTCGTCGGGGACTGGGATCGGCACATCGACCAGTGGCGCTGGGCGAGGTTCGACCAGGACGGCAAGACCGTCTGGCGGCCGATTCCGCGGGACCGCGATCAGGCGTTCAGCCGGTTCGGCGGCATCATCCCGAGCGTCGCCGAGTACTACACCAAGCAGCTCGCCGGCTTCGGCGAAAGCTATCCCGCGATCGACAAGCTGACGTTCGCCGGCCGCTTCACCGACCGGCGATTTCTCGTCTGGCTCGATCGCGGGACGTGGGAATCGGAAACGGCCGATCTGGTCGCCAAGCTCACCGACGAAGTGATCTCGAATGCAGTCCGCCGGCTGCCTTCCGCGATGTATGCCAAGGGAGGGGCAGAGCTCGAGCGGCTCTTGCGTGCCCGGCGGGATGGGCTCGGAGCGGCTTCGCGCGACTACTACCGGCTTCTCGCCTCAGACGTTGACCTGCGCGCCGCGGAGGGCGAGACGATCCGCGTGCGCCGGGACCCTCGGGGAACCGTCGAGGTCAGCACCCCACGATTCCATCGCACCTTCACCC
>VBKQ01000489.1 GCA_005879505.1 Deltaproteobacteria bacterium | reverse complement strand
CGATCATCGAGCCCGCAAACCGCTTGTTCCCGTTGACGACCGAGGACGCAGCCACTGGCGACGGCTCGGGAGGGATGCCGACGAGGACGAGCGCCCCCTGGGGCCGTACCATCCCCAGGTACGCGTTGTAATCGTGCGCAGCGGAAATGGCGTCGATGATCAGATGGAAGCGCCGGGCCAGCTTCTCGAACGTCGTCGCATCCCGCGTGATCTCGAATGCACCGGCGCCCAGCCGCCGCGCGTCAGCTTCCTTGGAGCGCGACGTGCTGAGCACGGTTACCTCCGCGCCCATCGACGCTGCGAGCTTGACCGCCATGTGGCCGAGACCGCCAAGACCGACCACGCCCACGCGATCGCCCTTCTTGCAATTCCACTGGCGCAGCGGAGAGTACGTGGTGATCCCCGCGCAGAGGAGCGGTGCGGCGCGTGCAGGGTCGAGGCCCGACGGCACCCGGAGTACATAGGGCTCGGCCACTACGATCCGTGTCGAGTAGCCGCCCTGCGTGGGTGTCTTCCGGTCCATCTCCGTGCTGTTGTAGGTAAAGGCCGCTCCCTTCTCGCAGAACTGTTCCAGGCCCGAACGGCACTGCTCGCACTCCCGGCAGGAGTCGACGAAACAGCCCACGCCGGCCAGGTCTCCGGGGCTGAACTTCGTCACTTCACGGCCGACCTGCCGGACCCGGCCCACGATCTCGTGGCCCGGCACCATGGGGAATGCCGAACCGCCCCACTCGTCGCGCGCCTGGTGGATGTCGCTGTGACAGACGCCGCAGTAGAGGATGTCGATCATCACATCGCGCGGGCCTGGCTCGCGCCGTTCGATGGCGAACGGCGCGAGCGGCCTCGTTGGAGACTGAGCGGCATACGCGGGTGTCTTCAGCATGTCCTACCCCTTCTGCGACGTCATGACGCCGCGCGCTCGCTATTCTCCGCCTGAACCCGTCGCAGTCAGGCCTGTCGCGGCTGTCCCAGTATGCACTGCCCGGCCGGAGGTGTCGCGCCCGACCGCGGCGGCCCGTCCCTCGTCCGTGTTCGCGGCGATCGCTTGCTTCACTGCGAGCGAGATCGGGGCTTGCGGCGAGCGGCCAGCCAACGCGCGGGCTTCGTCGGTGCTGGAGGCCTGTTGGTTCGCCGGGACGGCATACTGCGTGGGCGCTACTGCGTGCTTGAGCGCCCGGGCCTCGTCAGTGGACGTGGGGATCCCGTTCGCGCGGGCCGCGCCGGCTACTGCGACTGAAAGCGCCAGCGCGGCAAGCGGAAAGGCCAGTCTGGAGAACGTCTCGTGGATCGTGTTCATCTGCTCCTCCTTCTGTTGGCGAGATTGATGCGCGGCGTCGGAGGTCGATGCTCCGGAACAAAATGAACGTGCTATGCAGTAAATCTTCAGAATGGCCTTCACCCCACTGAACGCCCTGAACGAATTCCTCGCGGTGGCGCGGCGGCGCAGCTTTGCCGCCGCCGCGGCCGACTTGGAGATTTCACCCTCGGCGTTGAGCCAGGCCGTCCGTCAGCTCGAAGCGAAACTCGGCGTGACGTTGCTCTCGCGCACCACGCGGAGCGTGGCGCTCACAGCGGCCGGAAGACGGCTCTTCGAACAGGCCGGTCCGGCGATGGGTCAGGCGCTCGAGGCGCTCAAGACGGCGTCCGCCCAACCGGGAGAGGTAACCGGGCAGATCCGTCTCACTGTTCCGACGACCGCCATGGCCTTCGTCATCGCCCCGGTGCTGCCACGTTTTCTCTCGAAGCATCCGAAGGTGGAGGTGGAAGTGCACGTCGACGACCGCCTCGTCGACATCGTGACGGAGGGCTACGACGCCGGCGTCCGGCTCGAAGAGTTCCTCGAGCGCGACATGGTGCACGTGCGCCTGACGGATCCGTTCCGCTTCGTCGCCGTGGGCGCCCCCTCCTACCTCCAGCGCAGGGGCGTGCCCGAGACCCCCAAAGACCTGCTTGCGCACGAGTGCATCCGTGTCCGTTCGCCGACCACCGGCTCGATGTACCTGTGGGAGTTCGAGCGAGGCAAGAAGACCTGGCGGATCCCGGTGCGGGGCAACCTGATCACGAGCGATCACCGCCTGATGGTGGCCATGGCCGAGGCAGGAGTTGGCCTCGCGTACCTGCCCGAGCCGGAGGTTGCGGCCCGACTCAAGCACGGGAGCTTGCGTCTCGTCCTCGAACCGTTCGCCGCGCGCGTGCCGGGTCTGTTTCTCTACTTCCCGAGCCGCGCCCAGGTCTCGCCAGCGTTCCGCGCGTTCGTCGAGACCGCGCGCGAGAAACGCGCTGCGCTAGCGGCAGCGCGCGAGCTCAGTGCTGCGCCACCCGCGCCGGCGGGCAGGGCGCGCCCGCGTCCGCCCACTGCTTGAAGGCACGGACGAACTCGTCGTGCGGGACGGGAACCGGCTTGCGTCCGTATCCCGGTGACCACCCCCAGCGCGTCAGCGGATCGTCCGCCATGTGTTGCATGAGCGCCGCCATGTCCTTGCCGCCGTTCTGCTTGCGGTCCTTGATCTGCAGGCAGAGCGCCCGCGAGCTGAGCCCGGCGAAGACCATCCTGTGCTCGGGAGGCGGCAGGCGCCACTCCGTGGAGACGCCGGGCGGCATGTGCTCGCCGTAGCTGTCGGGCGGGTTCACCTTGCCGTGGCAGGTGGCGCAGGCGAGCCCGATCGCGCCGCGACCTT
>VBKQ01000488.1 GCA_005879505.1 Deltaproteobacteria bacterium | reverse complement strand
GAACGGTAACCGAATCGTGGGCCCTGGGCTGAGCTCCTCGCCCATGTACGATGCTCAGGACCGATTGCTCAGCTACGGGGAATGCACCTACGCCTATCGCCCTAACGGATCGCTGCAGACGAAGGCCTGTCCCGACGGGCAGACGATCTACGATTACGATTCATTCGGCAATCTGCGCGGAGCGGCGCTCGCTGACGGCACCCAGATCACCTATGATATCGACGGCGAGAACCGCCGGATCGCGAAGCAGATCAACGGCGTCGTCGTGGAGCGGTTCGTCTATCGCAACCAGCTTCAGCCCGTCGCGTGGCTGAATGGAGATGGTTCGCTCCGGGCCGTGTTCGTCTACGGGGAGGACGCGAACGTGCCCGAGTACATGGTGAGCGGCGGCAACAGCTATCGCCTCATTCGGGATCAGGTGGGAAGCGTGAAACTCGTCGTCGACTCCAGCGGCACTGTGGCGCAGCGGATCGATTATGACGAGTTCGGGAACGTGCTCGCGGATTCCGCGCCGGGCTTCCAACCCTTCGGTTTCGCCGGAGGTCTTCGCGACGCGCACAGCGGCTTGGTGCGATTCGGAGCCCGGGACTACGATCCGGTCACCGGTCGCTGGACTACCAAGGACCCGATCAGGTTCAACGGCGGCGCGACGAATTTGTACACTTATGTCGACGGCGATCCGATCAACAGAAGGGATCCGACCGGCAAGGTGACGCCACTCGGCGTCCGAGCGGCGGCCCTATGCTTGGCAGTGGACTTGGCCCACGGTTTGGAGACAGTACTAGAGTTGAACGAGTATGCCGACGAGATGCTCCGGATCAGGGAGCAGATCAAAGACCTGCGTAATCAATGCGATGGTCAGCCATGGGACAATGACCGGATCGCCAAGGAGGAAGAGATCCAGCAACTTGAACTCGAGTATTTCAAGAAGTCGGACGAGCTCGTCAGGAAAAGAGTCGTAGCGTACGCGTCGCACGCCTTCTGGGCAATCGGGTGCCTCGCAGTCGGGGCCTTGTTTTGACGAAACTCATGAGCTACGCCAGTCAGCTCCTGTTCATTGCGAAGGCCCTGTTCGTCGCCGGCGCGGTATTGCCGGTGCTCGTCGCCGTTTGGGCCATCCTCGGGTCCGTACCGCGGAGCGTGCGGTCGAGGTACCACGGACGCGTCATGTACATGGCCCAGTTGCCGTTCACGGAAGAGTGGCGACGGCAAGTAAACCCCGACGATCTGCCGCTCATCGTGCGAGCCAGGAGAAGAGGGTTCGTGTTCTTGCTAACGGTGCTCGTCGTGATGCAGTTCATGGCCGCAGGCATGTATCTGAACGAAGTCGTACAAGTTCACTGTTGCCTTATCGCCGACCTCGGTCGTCCTGATCCGGCCTGCAATCACGCGGGCGGTCGCACCGGCAAGTGACCCCGCGAACCGTGACTGTTTTCGCGACCGAGCCGTGGCTGCGGCATAGACTTCGCGCTCTCTTGGCGCTGCGGGCGCAATCCTATGCGGAGCGGGACATTCCCGACGTTTGGGAGACATCACAACAGTTGGCCGAGTATTCGGACGAGATACTCCGGGTAAGGCGGCGAGGATGAAGGAACTACGTAATCAATGCGATGGTCAGGCATGGGACAATCCGTATCGCGAAGGAGGAAGAGATGCGGCAACTCGAAATCGAGGCGTTTAAGAAAACGCAGGAGCTTGCCAACAAACGAGCCGCGGCGTAGGCGCCGAACATTTTCTGCGGCTTCGTTAGCCTCGCAATCGTTTTTTTGTTGTGATTATGGCGACTTTCGACGTTGGCCGAGTCGTGTTCATTGTGAAGGCTCTGTTGGTCGCCGCCGCGGTGTTGCCGGCGCTGGTTGGCATTTGGGCCATCCTCGGAGCCGTGCCGCGGAGTGTGCGGTCCAGATATCCCGGACGCGTCATGTACATGGCCCAGTTGCCGTTCACGGAAGAGTGGCGGCGCCACGTCAATCCAGAGGATCTGCCGACCATCGTGCGAGCGCGGAGAAGGCAGTTCGTGTTCGCGCTGTCCTTCGTCCTCCTGACGCACCTCATCGCCGCAAGCGCGTATCTGAACGTCGTTGCACAGCTTTACTGTTGCCAGATCGCCGATCTGAGTCGCCCTGATCCGGCCTTGCAATCGCGCGGCCGCTCAGGCCGTCAAGTGATCCGGCGAACCGAGGCTGTTTTCGCGACCGACCGGCGGCTGCGGCATAGACTTCGCGCCGGATGCCGCGCCTGTTCGCCGGATTGCTGCTCGTCGCGTCGGCGACGAGAGCGCAGAACAGCGTGAAGAATCCGGGGGCGCCGTGGCCGGTGTGGTGGACCTGCCGAGGGCGACGGCGATGGGTGGGGCGCACGCGGCGATTGCGACGGGGAGTCATGCGCTGACGGTGAATCCGGCGGGAATTCCGCAGCAGCGGTGGTACCACATCGAGGTGGACGGCCTCTACGATCCGCATTTCCCCGCGGAGGCGTTGAAGGTCAGCGTCGTCGACACGACGACCACCGCGGTCGGGACGGGCTGTTGTTCTCGCGCTGGGGAAGCGGACAGGAGCAGGGACGTGGCGAGGCATGGTATGCGGGGTTTGCCTATTCGTACGCGTTCTCCGGCAAGTACAGTGGTTCGAAGTGATCACGATGTCTCTTCCCGGTGGTGCCGTTCAGTGAGAGTGGAGGTGCCCTTGTGCTAACCTGACGCGTTGAGTGGGAGCCCGACGCGCCTGGCGAGAGAAAAAG
>VBKQ01000487.1 GCA_005879505.1 Deltaproteobacteria bacterium | reverse complement strand
GGCTTGGTCCGCGTAGCCGATATCGAAGACGAATTTGCTCGGGCTGTTGGGCACAGGGATCTCGGCAAGTTGCTTCGCCTGACCTGGGCCGCCGCCGCAAGAAAGGAACTGAACTGCAGCTACCCCGAGTCCGATGACAGATCCGCGACAGGTCATGACACAACCTCCTGTCTTGCGATGGTGACGGGGCGCTATCAAAGGGGACGGAAGAAGCAAGTCGGACGCAGGTCGCGACGGACGAAAGGCTTACATCTAGACGCGTAGGAGTCGGAGGGGATTGCAGGTCGGTTCCGAGGGCGGGGCGGCCGTCTCGATGTTGGCGCCACGCGTTGGGGCAACAGCGCTCGTCGTCTTCTCCACCGCGCCTGGGCGGTCGTTCCGCCAGGCTTTCAAGCTCGCCGTTCCTCCGGAGGTCGCGGCCCAGGCCGACTCCGAATTCGCCAGGATCAAGGCCGATCCGCTGAGTTCGAAACTCTGGGGCGGCAACTCCTATCGGTGGTGGGCCGACATCCTGGATCACGATCTGACGGCGGACGTGCTGTCGGTGCGCGCTCCCATCCTCATTGTCCACGGCGAGCGGGACCGATCAGCCCCCGTTCAAGTCGCGCGCGTGGTGCGGGACGATTTTCAACGAGCCGGCCGCTGCAACCTGACCTATTGGGAATTGCCAGGCTATGACCACCAGATGGAGGACTCGGCCGGAGTCTCGCACATCGATGAGGTGATGCAGCGGATCTCCGGGTGGCTGGCGAAGGTGGGCACCAGCCAGAGCGAAGACTGTCCACCGTCAAAGTAGCAACGCGCAACCGAACTAAGCGTTCTTCTCCGCCCACTTCGCCAGCGCGGCTCCCTGCTCCTTCTTGGGAAGCTTGAGGTGCTCCTCGCAGAGAAAGCGAAAACGCGGTCCTTTCGAGCGGTTCTTGCAGCCTGGATAGCGGCAGCGCATGTCGAGCCTGCGCCCGGCGAGCTTGCTGGCCCCTCGCGCGGCCGCTCCGTCGCGTGGCGTTCCGCGCGGGAGAGTTGAAGCGATCCGGTCCGCGAAGAGTTGGGCAAAGCGATCAACAAGTAGATCGAATGGATGCGAGGAGTGTCTAGGCATCGCGCATCTATGCCGAACCGAAATGATTTGCGCAACCAGGGGTTCGGTCCCCTGTCTATCATCGATAATCAGGTCATTCTTCTCCAATTCGGCGGCAAGAGAAGGGTCCCTTTACTGCGAAGACATACTGAGGTCTTTACGTTCCGGCCTCACGCCTCGGCCAGCGAACACGGAAGGTCGTGCCTTCGCCGTCCTTCGACCGCACCTCGATCGACCCGCCGTGCGCGACCACGATCTGCTGCGAGATGAACAGCCCAAGACCGAGCCCGGTTGTGCCCTTCGCCGGGGCGGCTCCCCGGCGGAAAGCATCGAAGATATGAGGGAGCAGCATCTCCGGAATGGGGGATCCCTCATTGTGGATCTCCATCCAGACCTCTCCGTCGGTGCCGCGCAAGGCGACGGTGACCGGCGCCCCAGGCTCGCCATGCACGATCGCGTTCGTCACCAGGTTCGAGATCACCTGGCCGGTGCGCTCCGGATCGAACCAGCCGTCGGTCCTCCCCTCGGCCGTGCAGCGCAACTCTACGCCCGGATGGAGTACCTGCAGGTCGTCGAGAATCTGGTGACAGAGCGTGAGCAAATCACTCTTACGGGGCGAGATGGGTAACGTCTGGCGCTGCCGCGAGCGCGTGTAGTCGAGCAGGTCGCGGACCATGTGATCGACGCGCCGCGCGTTGTCGGCCATGCGCCGTACCGACCGCTGCTGCCTCGCCGAGAGCGGTCCGCCACGGCCGAGCAGCTCCGCCGACATCAGGATCACGCCGAGCGGGTTGCGCAGGTCGTGGCTCAGCACCCCGAGGATCCGGTCGCGGTACTCGAGCGCGTTCGCCAGCTCCGCGTTGCGCCGCGCCAGCTCGGCGTTGAGATGGGCCTGAGCAATGAGCGCCGCAGCCCGGGCGGACATGGTGCGAAAGAGGAGGCGGTCCTCATCCGAGAACTCGGCCGTGCTCGCCGAGCCGATGGTGGCCACTCCGATCAGATCCTCGCCGAGCAGCAAGGGCACGCCATAGTAGCCGCGCAGCCCCGAGCGCCGGATCGATTCGCGGGTCACCAGCGGGTCGGTGGCGGCGTCGCGGATGGAGATCGGGGTCCGGGTCAGCGCCACTTGACCGGCGAGGGATGCTCCGACCGGAACGGTTTCGCCAATCGTATTCTCCAGCCCAATCCCCGCCGCGGCATGGACACGAAGCAGGTCTCCCTCGAGCAAGAGCAGCGAGGCCGCATCGACCGAGGCGCAGGTCTCCAGCAGGACCTTGAGCAGCTCGGGGAGCATCTTCTCCGGGTCGCGGTGCGTGAGCGCCGCCGAGGAGATGCGGTCCAGCGCGCGCAAGGTGCGCTCGCTCGCCTCGTGATAGCGGGCCGTGCTCGTGACGATCGCCCGGTCGATTCCGGAATGGAGCCTCGCCAGCTGCGCCGAGCGCATGGCCGGCGCGCTCTCGTGGTGGACGAGGTCGATGATGCATGTCCGGAGGATGGCGTACTCCTCGACCACCTCCGCCAGATCGTAGCCCACCTCCAAGCGCTCGAGAGCATGCATCGCCGGCAGCTTCTCAGGCTCGGTAGCGGGGTTGCCGGCGCGCACATCGTCGAGGAAGTCGGCGAGCTCGTCGAGGAACTGCGGGAGGTAGTCGAGCAATATCGGCCGGTCCAGGTCCCGGGCGGGCGCCAGCCTGCGCACAGCCGCCAGCCAGGCGGAGAGGATCCTCTCCCGGTGCGTACG
>VBKQ01000136.1 GCA_005879505.1 Deltaproteobacteria bacterium | reverse complement strand
CGACGACTTCGCCGTCCACGGCAAGTACAAGCAACCGTGCCCGGTGTGCGGGACGGCGGTGCAGCGCATCGCGTACGCGGACAACGAGACGAACTACTGCCCGCGGTGCCAGACGGGCGGAAAGCTGCTCTCAGACCGATCGCTGGCGCGCCTGCTGCACGACGACTGGCCGCGGACCATCGAGGAGCTGGAGGAGAGATTTCCGGCGGGGAAGCCGGCAGCCAGATCGACCTGACGGCCACCTTGCAGGTTCAAAGCGCTCGTCCCCGTTTGACGTCGGCCTGGACTGAGTGGCCAGGCCGTCCCACGAACGTGCGCGCGGGCGCCGGCACGGCGGCGAACTGGACGCCTAGAGTGATGAAAAACCGCATGATTTTCCCCCCGGGCGGGCATGCACACTAGCGCTTGCGCGGAGCATGACAAGGCGGCGTGCGTCATCGCCGGGAGCGCGACGTCCGGATCAGGCAAGTGCGCCCCGCCACGCCCCCGGAATCCACGCCGAGGCGGAGAGTTGAAGACATCGTGCGCGCGATGGATGATGTCGCCGGTCGCACCGCGTCCGGCCACCCTCGATCTTCGTGTCACGCTTCGAAGAAAAAGGGTCCGGCGGATGACGGAAAGGCGGCGTGCTGTTGGCGAACGGCGTCCGGCGCGCGATAGTGCGCGGGCGCGGAGGCGGCAATGCAAGAGGAGCGTAAGAACGGCGGCAACGGCGGCGGCGAAGGCGGCAGGGGCGAACCGCAGTTCCCCACACCGGGTGTGGGCGGACCGTACGACGAACCGACCCCGGGCGGCGGACCCATCCCTGGACCGATGGAAGGACAGGGCGAGATGGCGCCGGAGCCCGAGCCGGCGGCGCCACAGCCGCGACGCAAGAACGCCGGCGGGAAGCGGCGCAAGGCAGCAGCGAAGAGCGCCGGACGAAAGAAGGGCGGCGCCCGCCGGGCCAAAGGCGCCAAGGCGCGCAAGGGCAAGGGCGGTAGCGCCGCTCGCGGCCGCGCCGGGGGTGCAAAGCGAGGCAAGGCGAAGGGGCGCGCCCGCGGACGGGGGAAGAAGGGCCGCCGGTAGCAGCTCCCCGCTGACGTTGCGGGTACGCCGCTATCTTTTCGCTGCGTGTTGCCGTGATTACGGCAACACGCTCTCAAGACTCAACACTCGAAGCTGTCGCTCGGCACCGGCGCGCGCCCCGGGCGCGGTACTTTGCGCCGTGGAGGGGCCGACGCGCCCGCGATCCGGCGCGCGCTGCGCGCGAGCTCGCGGTATTGCGGCAGGTGCGGCTGGAGCAAAGCACGCTGCATCGCCTTCTCATCCGCGTCCTTCGGGATGTGCACGGGCTTGCCGGTGTTCGGATGGAAACCCGAGTAGTACATGTCCGTGGCCAGCGTCATCGGCGTGGGCGTGAAGTCCTGTACCTGCTGCGGGCGCCACCCGTTCTCCGCCAGGTAGTCGGACAGCTCCACCATGTCCTTCACCTCGCAGCCGGGATGGCCCGAGATGAAATACGGCACCAGGTACTGCTCCTTGCCGGAATCGGCGGAGTACTTCTCGAACAGCTCCTTGAAGCGGACGAACATCTCCTTGGCGGGCTTCTTCATCACCTTCACCACGCCTGGCGAGATGTGCTCCGGCGCGATCTTGAGGTGTCCACCGACATGGTTCGCCACCAGCTCGCGGATGTATTCGTCGCCGTGCTTCTCGTCCGCGAACGCCACGTCGTAGCGGATGCCGCTCGCCACGAACGCGCGCTTTACGCCGGGCAGCTCGCGCGCCTTGCGCATCAGCTGGATGAGCGGCCCGTGGTCGGTGCCGAACTTCTCGCAGACCGATGGGTATACGCAGGAAGCTCGGCGGCAGCGGGCGTGCCAAGCCTCGTCGGTACACACCATGTGCCACATGTTCGCGGTGGCGCCGCCGATGTCGCTGACCACTCCGGTCCAGCCGGGGACGTTTCCCAAGCTCTCGATCTCGCGCAGCACCGACGCCTCGCTGCGCGAGACCACGTCGCGGCCCTGGTGCTCGGTGATGCAGCAGAAGCTGCACCCGGCGGCGCAGCCACGCATGATGGTGACGCTGAAGCGGATCTGTTCCCAGGCGGGGATCTTCGCCTCGCCGTACATCGGGTGCGGCAGCCGCGTGAACGGCAGCTCGTATTCCTCGTCGATCAGTCCGGTGGAGGGCGGCGGCGCCGGCGGATTCACGTAGACCAGCTCGCGCCCATGCTCCTGGATGAGGATGCGCGCGTTGTCCGGGTTGTGCTCGAGATGGTAGAGGCGCGAGAACTCCGCGTACACCCGCTTGTCGGCCACGATCTGCTCGTACGAGGGCAGCCGGATCTCCTCGCGGTCGCGCGCCCCTGCGAGATGACGCCAATCCTCCTGCGCATCGTTCCTGAACTTGACCGCGGTCCCGCGCACGTCCGTGAGACCGCAGATGTCTTCGCCGGCCGCGAGGCGGGCGGCGATCTCCAGAATCGGCTGCTCGCCCATCCCGTAGACGAGGATGTCCGCCGGGCAGTCGACGAGAATGGAATGGCGGACGCGGTCGCTCCAGTAGTCGTAATGGGCGAGGCGCCTGAGCGATGCCTCCACGCCGCCGAGCACGAGCGGGACGTCGGGGAACAGCTTCTTGAGCCTGCGCGCGTACACCGCGCTCGCGTAGTCCGGCCTTCTGCCCGGGGCCGCGTCGGGCGTGTACGCGTCGGACGAACGACGCTTCTTGCCGGCGGTGTAGTGGTTCACCATCGAGTCCATGTTGCCGCTCGAGACGCCGAAGAAGAGACGCGGACGGCCGCAGGCCGCGAAGTCGGTCAGTCCGCTCGCCTCGTCCCAGCGCGGCTGGCTGACGACGCCGACCTTGAATCCGCGCGATGCGAGCAGGCGCCCGATCAAGGGGATGCCGAAGGTCGGGTGATCGACGTAGGCGTCGCCGTTGACGAGGACGATGTCGAGCTGCTCCCACCCGCGCTCCCGGGCGTCATCCTGCGATACCGGCAGGTACGCCTCCGGTCCGGGACGCCGCGGCGGCTGCTTCGGTCGCGCGAGCTGAACGAGCGGGGGCATCCGGTGCTTATAACGGCTGGAGCCATGTAGGTAAATTCCCCCGGTTCGGAATTTGCGCCGCTTTGGCGCGGGATTGGAACCTCTCTGGTATCCTTTTCCACCGAGCCATGGCCGACACCAGCGCGCCCACCATGCCCTTCGCCGCGGAGGACGCTGCTCCGCGTGCGATCGAGGCAGCGGACCCGCTCGAGGGCGACTGGTCGGAAGGCTTGCGCGGCCCGCTGCGCGCGCATGGGATCGCGCCGCCCAGGCGGCTTTCGCTGGAGGATCTGGCACAGGCGTCGACTGCATCGACGAACGGCGCCGCGGGTCCGGCGTCCGCGTTCAGCCCCGAATCTGCCAGCGCGAAAATCGCGGAGCCGTCCGCCGCCGAAGTGGCTCCGCCGGACGTCGGTCCGAACTTCGCGCCTCCGGCGCTCGATGCCGCCCTGGCCGTGCAGCTCGAAGCGCCGTCCGAGTCGGCGCCGACGCCTTGGAGCGAGCCAGTCGCCGGCCCCGCTACGGAAGGTGACACGAGTGACCCTGGGACCATCACCGGTTGGGACCAGCCTACCGATGACGGGGCCGCCGCGTCCGCAGCCCCGGCGGAAGAGCAGGCGGCGCCTCCCGATGCGTGGGCTGGGGCTTCGGCGGAGCCGGTGCAGGAGTGGCAGGCGGAATCGGCTCCCTCCGATTGGCAGGAAGCGCGAAAACCAGAGGCGCCGGCGGTGCCGGAAGCCCCGGGTACCGACTGGACATCGTTGCGCTCCGGGCCGGACTGGTCCGCCTCCGGCGGCCCCGAACAACCGCAGGAGCAAGCCTGGGGAACGCCGCCGCCGCAGCAACAGTCCGAGTGGGCTGCCGCGGCCCCGGTGGAATCGGAATGGGCGCCGCCCGCGCCCGCGTCCGCGCCTGAATGGTCCGCTCCCTCCCCCGCAGCGGTGGCCGAAGAATGGGACGTGCCGATCACGGAGGCGCCGCCGCCGGCAGAGGCCGGGGCAGTCGAACCCGCTCCTGCCACTCCCAAGCCTGCGTGGAACCAGCCCGCCGTGGGCGCGAGCGCGCTCGAGCAGCTCGACTCCGAACCGCCCGCGCCGGAACCGGGCGCGGCCAAGGAATTGTTCGGCAGCGTTCCGGACGGAGCCTCACTGGGCGCCGCTGACGACTATCTGGGCGCGCCCGAAGTGCTGGCGTCGCCCGAGGAGGTATTGCGACCGGTGGCTATCGATCACGACGATCCGGACCTTCCCGAGGCGACGGGCGAACCGGCCCGAACGCGCGCGCAACCGCTCGCGGCATTCCGGCCGACCGCAATGAACGCGCTCGAGATGCAAGGGGAGCACCGCGTCGCCGTCCACACGCGCGGCGGCCGTACGCTCCGCGGGACCATGCGCGACATCGATCTCTCGAAATCTCAGTTCCCGCTGATCCCGCAGGGCGGGGGCGAGCCGGAGCCGATCTATCGCTCCGACGTGAAGGCGATCTTCTTCATGCTCGCTCCTGGGGAGCCGCCGCAGGCGGGCGACGGCACCAAGGTGCGGGTCACGTTCTCGGACGGACGCGTGATCGAGGGCGTCCGCGACGGAGTGGACGCGAAGCACGGGTTCTTCCTGGTGCCCCTCGACGCGGCGCGCACGAACACGCGGCGCATCTACGTGGCGCGCGAGGCGACGTCGGACATCAAGGACGGCTAGAGCGCTAGTGGAGATACTTGTCCGAGCCGCGGCCCCCGCTGAGGGGCGTCGCTTCGTCATCCTTGCCGCGGACGACCCGCAACCGGCTGCGCCGCAGACGCCGATCGATCCACCAGACGCGTGCGCGCAGGAGGAGATGTCGCGGCGAGCGGGAGCTGACCCAAAGGGCGCCGGCGGGGAAACCGAGCAGCTCCGGGACGTACCCGACCCAGCCGTCCATGATCATGAACAGCACCGTCATCCCCACACTGATGGCGAGCAACGCGCGCGCGGAGACCGGAAGCACGAAGGAGAAGAAGATTTGCGCGTTTGGCATGGTGACCGCGAATGCCGCGATCAACCCAGCGATCGCCGGCCAGTTACCGAAGTAGTGGAAGGTGCCGACGTCAGGATGTGCAAGGCCGACCAGAGCGGTAGCGAGGCCCGCGAGCACCGAGACCGCGATGTAGAAGCCGACGAACCGGCGCATACCCCACTGCTGCTCGAGCGACCCGCCGAGGAGCCAGATCCCGAGGAGGGACCAGAGCAGCGCCCGCGCATCGGGGATCACGAACGGATAGGTGAAGACCTGCCACACCCAGCCATGCCAGAAGAGCGCCGGCGTCAGCACCGTGGTCGCCCCCATCCCGGGGACCACTTTCGACATGACCGACGCGGCGAGCGTCACGATCACGAGCCACTTGATGCCCGTGGGAAAGGGAGGCACCCCGAACGACATCGCCGGCCGGCCGCGCGGGCTCATCTCAGGCCAGTCTAAGCGCTCAGGTGCGCGGGCGCTCGCGGTAGAAGAGCGTGATCGTCAGGCAGTGGAATTCCTTGTCGGAAGACTGCGTGACGATCTTGTCCACGATCTCGACCTGCGGGTTCTCCTGTATCCAGCGGGTGATGTTGTCGCCCATCTGCTCGCGGTCGCGGGCGAGCGTGGTGGAAAAAATCTTCATGCCGGTGAACTGCACGATGCTCATGAGCGGACCTCGCGCACGATCTGCGCCACTTCCGATTCGGTGAGGGTGCGGTCGCTCGCCTTGGCGCGGGCGAGGACCGCTTTCGCCAGTGGCTCGTCCGCGGGGATCTCGTGGCGCGCGAGCCAGTGCTTGACGTTCGAGAGTCCGCTCATCGGTCCGATCTCGATCTGCTGCTCCTTGCCGAACTCGCCGGCCGGGACGCCGCTGTAGACGCGGTCGGCCAGCCAGCGATCGCCCTTGCGCTGCGCCTTGATGATCGCCGCGGCGTGCACCCCGGTGGCGGTGCGGAATGCGTCGGCGCCCGCGACGGGGTAGTTGACCGGAAGCTGGTGGCCGGTCACCTGCGCCGCGAGCTGCACGAAACGGACGAGCTTCGACATGTCGCGCGGGCCGTAGATGGGGTGGCCCATCAATTTTAGATTTACCAGCAGCTGATCGCAGGCGGTGTTTCCCACCCGCTCCCCGATACCCGCCGCGCAGCCGTGCAAGCGGGTGGCGCCGGCCGCTCCGGCGGCGAGCGCGTTCGCCAGCGCGAGCCCGCGATCGTTGTGCCCGTGCCAGTCGAGACCGATCTGCGGGCCGGCTGCCTCCCGGGCGAAGCGCACCAGCGCCGCTGAGCCTTCCGGCGTCGCGTGGCCGACGGTATCGCAGAGACAGAGCCGCCTGGCTCCGGCATCGATGGCGCTGCGAAAGAGCCGGCGCAGATCGTCGGGCTTGCTGCGGGTCGTATCCTCCGTCACGTACGTGACCGCGAGACCCTGCTTCACCGCGAAAGAGATCGCCTCCACCGACTGCTTCTCGATGAAGGAGAGGTCCCACTCCTCCGCGTACTGCCGGATCGGCGAGCTGCCGATGAACGCGTAGACCTCCAACGGCACGCCGGTCTCCTGCTGCAGCTCGGCGGCGGGCGCGATGTCGGAGACGACGGTCCGGCAGGCGACGTTGAGCCGGATCTTCAGCCGGGCGTCGCGCTTCTCCTCCGCGAGCCGCTTCACCGCGGCGCGCTGGTGGGGGCCGGCGCCGGGGAGGCCGACGTCGAGCTGCGCCACGCCGAGCTCGTCGAGCAGGTGGAGGATCTCGATCTTCGCCTCGATGGGCGGATCGATCGCGGAAGGGCTCTGGATGCCGTCGCGGAGGGTCTCATCCAGGACTTCCGCTTCCGCGAGCTGACCCAGATCCGCGGAGCGGTTCCAGTCGTGGAAGAGATCCTGCTCGCGCATGCGGACGAATCCTACGCCAGCTCGAGAAGCAGCGCGATTCCCTGCCCGCCCCCGATGCAAGCGGAGCCGATGCCTCGGCGGGCGCCCCTGCGCCGCATCTCATAGAGCAGGTGCGCCGTGATCCGCGCCCCGGAAGCAGCGAGCGGATGGCCTACCGCGATCGCGCCGCCGTCCACGTTCGTGCGATCGCGCGGCAGGCCCAGGTCCTTCTCCACCGCGAGGTACTGCGGCGCGAACGCCTCGTTGACCTCGAACAGCTGGAAGTCGGACAGGTTTGCCTCGTGCCGCTCGAGCGCCCGCCGGATCGCGGGGGCCGGCCCGATGCCCATGATCGACGGATCGCAACCGGAGATCCCCCAACCGACGAGCTTGCCGAGCGGCTTCAGCCCCTTCCGCTCGGCGAATTGCCGCGTGGCTAGCACCAGCGCGCCTGCGCCGTCGCAGATGCCGCTGGCGGCACCGGCGTGGATCACGCCGTCCTTCTTGAACACCTTGGGCAGGTTCGCCAGGCTCTCGACGGTGGTGTCCGGGCGGTTGTGCTCGTCGCGGGCGAACTGGATGGTCGCGCACTTCTTGCCCGGCAGATCCATCGGCGCGATCTCCTCAGAGAACCGGCCGCCCTCCTGCGCCGCGGCGAATCGCTTCTGGCTCTGCACGCTGTACTCGTCGACCTCCTTCTGGGAGATCCCGTACTTCGTGGCGAGGTTCTCGGCCGTGAGCGCCATCGGCAAGCCGGTATAGCTGTCGGTGAGGGCCTCCCAGAGCGAGTCCTCGAGCTTGGGCGATTTCCCCAGGGCGACGCCGAAGCGCAGGCCACGCGCGACATGCGGCGCCTGCGACATGTTTTCGGACCCGCCGACCAGCGCGCACTCGCTGTGGCCGGCGAGCATCTCCAGCGCCGCATCCACGACCGCCTGGAAGCCGGAGCCGCAGAGGCGGTTCACGGTCAGCGCCGGCACTTGCTGCGGGAGGCCGCTTCGCAGGCCGACATGGCGCGCCAGATAGATAGCGTCGGGGCTCGTCTGCACCACGTTGCCGAAGACGACGTTGTCGATGTCCTCCGGCTTCACCCCCGCCTGCGCAATCGCGGCCTTCGCCGCGTGGACCCCCAGGTCCGTCGCCGACTGGTCCTTGAGGGATCCGCCGTAGGTCCCGAATGGCGTGCGCCGGGCGGACAGGAAGACGAGCTCGGTGGGGATGGGCTTCATTTTTGGCTCCGGGGCCGGGTTCCCGAGCATAACCATTTCGGTCGGTTGGGGCGACCTTGCACCGAGCCGGCGCTCGCGAACGAGGTGTCGAAGGTCACCTACCTGATCGAGAAGCGCGGCGAGATGTGCAAGCTGTCGGTGACGCACGACGTGACCGATGCCCCGAAGACGGCCGGCCACGTGAGCAAGGATGGCTGGTAGTGGGTGCTGTCGAGCCTCAAGTCGCTGCTGGAGACGGGGCAGCCCCTGCCCATGAGGCAGTGATCTTCTTCAAGGCGCTGCGCTCACCCGCGCCAGGAGCTCGTCGCCCACCTGCTCGGTCGTCGACGCAGGTGGGCCAAGAAAGGGGACCAGATCCGGCGTTCGCGCTCCGCTTCGCACCTGCTCTTCGACGGCGCGGGTGAGGCGCTGCGCCTCGCGGCGATGGCCGAGGTGCTCCAGCATCAGCGCGCCCGAGAGCACCATCGCGAGCGGATTCGCCTTGCCCTGCCGGGCGATGTCGGGAGCGCTGCCGTGCACCGGCTCGAAGAGCGAGACGCGGCCCGGGTGGATGTTGCCGCTCGCCGCGATTCCCAGGCCGCCGGTGAGCGCCGCGCCCAGGTCGGTGAGGATGTCGCCGAAGAGGTTGTTCGTGACGATCACTTCGTACGCTTCCGGCTGGCGGATCAGGTCCATCGCCAGCGCGTCGACGTACATCGCCTTCGCTTCGATGCCGGGATGACGCCGGGCGACCTCCGCGAACGTGCGCCGCCAGAGTCCGTGACCGAAGACGAGGACGTTCGCCTTGTCGGCCATGCACACGCGGCGCAGCCCGCGCTGCTCCGCATGGGCGAACGCGGCCTCGAGAATGCGCTCCACCCCTTTGCGCGTGTTGATCTCGATCTCCTGCGCGACCTCGTCGGCGGTGCCCTTTCGCAGGACCCCGCCGCTCCCGGTGTACAGGCCCTCCGTGTTCTCTCGGAAAACGACGAACTTGAGGTGATCGCGCCCTTTTCCCTTCAGCGAGCTGAGCCGGTCGTCGATCAGGATGCAGGGGCGCAGGTTGATGTACAGGTCCAGCTCGAAGCGCATGGCGAGCAGGATGCCCTTGGCGTGCTCGTTGCCTGGTACGCGCGGATCGCCGACGGCGCCGAAGTAGATGGCGGCGTAGTCGCGGCGCAGCGTATCCATGAACCCCGCTGGCAGCGTGGTGCCGTCTCGCAGGTATCGATCGGCGCCGTAGTCGAACCAGTCGAACTGCAGCGCAAGCCCGAGGCTCTCCAGCACGCGCACGCCGATGCGGGCGACCTCCGGCCCGATTCCGTCGCCCGGGATGACGGCGATGCGCTGGGTCATGGGGGGCGCA
>VBKQ01000135.1 GCA_005879505.1 Deltaproteobacteria bacterium | reverse complement strand
CGATCCGCGATCGCCTGTTCGAGCGGTTCGCCACCACCCGCCACGGCGACGGCGGCACCGGGCTCGGCCTGGCCATCGTTCGCGCCGTGGCGGAGCTGCACGGCGGCCGCGCGGAGCTGCGGGAGACGGGGCCGCGCGGGTCGGTGTTCTCGCTCTCGCTGCCTCGCGCGTAGCCGCTCCGCGCACCGAAGGTGCGCGGTATGCGGCTATGTTTTTGCGCGAAGTCTCGCTACCTCCTCTTCCGCCTCTTCTTCTTGTCTCCCTGCATGTACTTGTAGTCCGGCTTCGGCGGAGCCGGCGGCGCGTCGGGTGCCGAGTAGCGCAGCCGCTCGTCCGCTACTGCCGCGAGCACCGTCGGGTCCAGCCGCGCCAGCCCGGCCGCTCGCGCCGCTTCGACCGCGCGCAGCGAACGCCCACCCGCCCAGATCTCCTTCAACGCCGGACGGGGGGTGGTCCACCAGGAAGCGCCGAAGCTCTGCTCGAGCTGAGCGGCCAGGACTGCAGCAACGAGCGGCGTCACACTGCGCGTGAAGCTCTCCGCCTCCAGTGCCCAGCGGCCCGCGTCCTCGTCGGAGAGGACGACGAAGAGCGCGCGCTGGAGCAGGCCGCGATAGAGGGCCGCTTGCGCTTCCGGCGTACTCGGGCCCTCGCGGCGCCGGATCTCGAAGAGGACCAGCGCGGCTGCGCGCCGCGCGGCGAGAAGCCGGCGCGTCGCCTCCGTGTGCACCATGTCGTCGAGCGGTTCGCCCCGCAGTTGCGTCGTGGCGCGCAACCACTCGGGGTGACCGGCGAGCGACTCGAACAAGAGCGCCACCGCTTCCGCGGCGCAGCCGTCGCCGAGCTGCGCCAGCTCCCAGCGCGGCACGTCGATCATCGTGCCGCCGACGGCGCGCGCGCCTTCATGCAGGGTCGCGCGCTGCTCCTCGAAGCCGCCCGCGGGCCGCAGGGAAAGGCGGACGTCGCCGGGCGGATCGACGAGCAGCGCCAGGGGCCTCGCTCCTTTGGAGAGGGACGGCTCCGGGTCGACCCGCAGGCCGGGCGGCGCCGGGGTTCCTACCAGCGCGAGGACGTCGCGCACCGTCGGCCAGGCCTTGCCCGGCGTGAACTGCGGGTCGGCCAACGCGGTTCGCGCCAGCCGCGGCAGGTCGGCGCGGCGCAGCCGGTCGGCCGTGACGCCGAGGTTGCGGACGGATGCCGTGGAGACGGCGCGCGCCCCCACCTGCTCGGTGGCGTCCAGCGTCGACTCGGCGAGCTGCGCCAGATCGGCGATCGGGATTCCGTGCGCTCGCTCTTCGACGGCCGCCCAGCTCTGCAAGCCGAGCGCGGCGATCGCCTTGTCCACCGCCGTGTCGCGGGCGATCGCGAGGGGCGCGAGCGTCTGCGCCGCCTTCGTTTCCGCTTGGGCCAGCGCGGCGCGCTTCTGCGCATTGGGTTCGTCCCTGAGCAGCCGGTCGAGATCGCGTTCGCCCAGGGTGGGCCGGGTCTCTCCCGGCGCGGCGAACGCGAGTTGAGCGCGCGCGCGCTCCAGCGCATCGATCTCCGCTCCGGCCGCGCGGGACACCGCAAGCGTCGCCAGCTGCTGCGCGAGCAGGCCGAGCGCGACGGCATCGGAACCGGAAGAGCGCGCGGTCGCGGCGTTGATGATGTCGATCGATTCCCGTTGCAGCAGCCGCGGGTGCTCCGCCAGCGCGCTCGCCGGCAGCGGGCCGGACCCGGTGGTCCAGCGCGTCCAGAGGAGCTCGCCCTCCGCGCGTAGCAGCGCATGCGTCTCTTCGGAGAGCTGCGCTGCGGCAGCAGACACATCCGAGCTCGATGTCCGGGGAGAGGGACCGTTCGATGAAGGCCTTCGCCCGGCGGGAGCTCCGCTCGCATGACTGCAGGCGATAGCGAGCATCAAAAAGATGAGGACCGGCACCCGTGTTCACTCGCATCGAACCGGCCCTCCGGCAAGCGAATTGCGTTATGTAGCAGCCGTGCCCGCAACCTCCGACATCGCCCGCGCCCGCTCGGCGCTTGCGCGCAAGCTGCGCGAGGGCCTCGAGCAACGCGGCTATCTGGAGGTCGAGACGCCGATCGCAGTGCCGTTCGCGGGCCAGGAGCCGCACCTGCGCCCTTTCAAGACCACCTTCACGCCCGATCCGCCGATCGCGCCCGAGAGCGTGGAGGGCGCGCGCCGGCTGCACCTGCATACGAGCCCGGAGTACGCGATGAAGCGGCTGCTGGCAGGACCGGGCTTTTCCCGCTGCTACCAGCTCGCCCGCGTGTTCCGCGACGGCGAGCTTTCGCGCACGCACAATCCCGAGTTCACGCTGCTCGAGCTGTATGCGACGCCCGGCAGCGCGGAGACGATCATGGCGGATCTCGAGAAGCTCTTGTTCGCCTGCGCCAGCGGGGCGCCAGCGCGCAAGGGCCACGGGCGCGGGTCCGGCACCATCTCGCTGCGGCCTTCGTTCGAGCGTCTCACCTGCCGCGAGGCGTTCTCGCGCTACGCGGGCTTCGATCCGCTCACCCTCGACGCCCAGGCGTTCGCACAAGCTGCTCGCGCCTGCGGGGTGCGCCCCGCGACCGATGCCTCGTGGGACGATCTCTTCACCCAGGTGCTGTTGGAGAGGATCGAGCCGGCGCTCGGCATCGACCGGCCCACCTATCTCACCGAGTACCCCGCATCGCAGGCGGCGCTGGCCCGGCTCAAGCCTTCCGACCCGCGTGTCGCCGAGCGATTCGAGCTGTACGCCGGGGGGCTCGAGCTGGCCAACGGCTTTTCGGAGCTGTGCGATTCGCGTGAGCAGCGCGAGCGGCTGCGCGAAGAGCAGGAGCTTCGCCGGCGACTCGGGCGGGACGTCTTTCCCCTGGACGAGAAGTTCCTCTCCGCCCTCGATCGCACCGGAGAAGCCGGAGGGGTTGCGGTCGGGTTCGACCGGCTGCTGATGCTGCTCACGGGCGCGGAGACGATCGCGGAGGTCCTTCTCTTTCCCGCGGTCGAGGAGTACCCCGTGGCGCGGAGGGCCCGGTGATCGTCCTGCGCTTCTTGCGCACGGTCCTCGGCTGGGCTTGGATCTTCGGGGACACGATGATCACCGCGCTGCGGATCGGGCTCTTCGGCGAGAGCGAGATGGCCGAGCGCCTGCTCCGCGGCTGGGCCCGCCGCTTCCTGCGCGTCGCCGGAGCGCAGGTGATCGTGCGGCGCGATGCCGAGCTGGACCCCAATCGGTCGTACATCTTCGTCTCCAACCACACCTCGTATCTGGACGTCCCCGCCATCATCTCCGTCGCCGACCACCCGCTGCGCTTCATCGCCAAGCAGGAGCTGACGTATATTCCGCTCTTCGGCTGGGCGGCGCGGCGCATGGGACATGTCTTCATCGATCGCAAGGACCGGCGGGGCGCGACCAAGGCGATCCGTGAGCGGTTCGCGCGTGGCTTGCGCGGCGCATCGCTGTTCTTCTTCGCCGAAGGCACCCGCGCGATCGGCGACGAGCTGTTGCCGTTCAAGAAAGGAGCGGCGGTGGCGGCCTTGGAGACAGGGCTCGACTGCGTGCCCATCGCGGTCGCCGGCGCGCGCGCCGTGGTCAGGCCGAAGGGCTTCGCGCTCTTCCGCCCTGGCCCCGTCGCGGTGGTGTTCGGCGCTCCCATTGCGGCCACAGGCTTCGCGCTCGAAAGCCGCGATCAGCTCGTCGCGGCCCAGCGCAGCGCGGTCGAGAGCGCCCTGCAGCGAGCGCGAGCGCTACTCCCATCGGTCACGGCGCCCGCAGGATGAGGCATTTGAGGTAGCGCGTCTCCGGCACCCCGAGCAGCGTCGGATGGTCCTTCGCCGCCCCCCGCCGCTCGATCACCTGCACGCTGCGTCCGGCGTCCGACGCGGCCTGCAGGACCGTGCGCTCGAACATCGCCTCGTCGACATGGAAGGAGCAGCTGTTCGTCACCAGCACGCCGCCGGGCGAGAGCAGATGGAAGGCGCGCAGGTTGATCTCCTTGTAGCCGCGCAGGGCCGCATCGATCGACGCTTTCGTCTTCGCGAACGCGGGAGGATCGAGGACGATGGTGTCGTAGCGTTCGCCGGCCTCGCTCTCGGCGCGCAGCAAATCGAAGGCGTTCGCGACCTTGAACTCGACGTTGTGCGCGCCGTTGCGCGCCGCCGCCTCCCGCCCCTGCGCCGCGGCCTGCTCGCTGACGTCCACGGCGATGACCTGCGCGGCGCGGCGGGCCAGCTGCAGCGCGAAGGCGCCGCCGTAGGTGAAGCAGTCCAGGGCGCGGCCGTGCGCGTAGCGCCCGGCTTCCAGGCGATTTTCGGCCTGATCGAGAAACGCGCCCGTCTTTTGCCCGCTGAGGAGGTCGGCGACGAGCTTCACCTCGCCCTCGAGGAACTCGACCGGTCCGGGATCGACGCCGCGCAGCATCCCCTTGCGCTGCTCGAGGCCCTCGTGCGCTCGGACCCGGACGTCGTTGCGTTCCACGATCGCGCGGGGCGCGAGCAGCCGCTGCAGCAGGTCGGCGAACAGGTTCCGGCGGGCGTCGGTGGCCTCGATCAGCGTTTGCAGCGTCAGGCAGTCGGCGTAGCGATCGACGATCAGGCCGGGCAGCAGATCCGCCTCGCCGTGGACCAGTCGCGCGGCGCCGCGGCGCGCGGGATCCGCCCGGACGATCTCGCGAAGCGCGATCGCCTGCGCCAGGCGGCGGGCGAAGAACTCCTCGTCGATGGGTTCGTCCTCCCGCGTGAGCATGCGGACGGCGATCTGGCTCGTCGATCCGTAGAACGCCTTGCCCGCGAACCAGCCGCGCTCGTCGGTGAGCCGCACGACTTCGCCGCCGCCGAGCATCGATGGGGCGGCGACATCGGAACGGTAGATCCAGACGTGCCCTTCGGCGAGGCGATCGACGGCGCGCTTGGAGAGCACGACCGCCGGCTCATCGGACGTCGAAGCAGCGACGCTGCCGAGCACGGGCTGCGGCCGCTGCACCCGGCGCGGCGCTGGCGGACGCGGCCGGACGTCGCGGGCGGCGCGCGAGCCGTGCTTGAGGCGCTCGAGGCGGCGCGCTTCTTTCGGGGAGTGGGGCCGATCGGACAAAAATGTCTCCTGGAAGGGCGGGGACTCTACACGCGTGTTTCGCCGAACGCACCCACGCGGCCGGACGAGATCAGTTATCGTCTGGGCTCGGCCCGAAGGGCCGGATGGAGAGTGGACATGGCAGGCGCAGGCAAGCTGGCAATCCTCGTCGGTGGCGGACCCGCTCCCGGCATCAACAGCGTCATCGGCGCCGCGACCATCCGCGCCGTCCTCGAGGGCGTGGAAGTGATCGGGATCCGCGATGGCTTCGACCGGATCATGCATGGGGCGTCCGACGCCGTAATCCCTCTCACCATCGAGAAGGCGAGCCGCCTCCATTTCCGTGGAGGTTCGCTTCTGGGCATCTCCCGCGCCAATCCGACCAAGGACAAGCGATTGCTGGAGACGGCGCGCGACGCGCTGGCCGATCTCGGTGTGACCATGCTGATCACCATCGGCGGCGACGACACGGCCTTCTCGTCGATGAAGCTTTCCGAAGTCGCGGCGGGGCGGCTGCGCGTCGCGCATGTGCCGAAGACCATCGACAACGACCTCGATCTGCCGCCGCACATCGACACCTTCGGCTTCCAGACCGCGCGGCACCTGGGCGTCGAGCTGGTGAAGAATCTCATGGTGGACGCCTACACCACCTCGCGCTGGTACATCGTCGTCGCCATGGGCCGCAAGGCGGGCCATCTCGCGCTCGGCATCGGAAAGGCAGTGGGCGCGACGCTGACGCTGATCAGCGAGGAGTTCGGCGAAGGCGTTCCGCTCCGGCTCTTCGTCGACACGCTGGCGATGGCGGTGGTCAAGCGCCTGGCGATGGGCCGGCGCGATGGCGTGGCGGTGGTCGCGGAAGGTCTGGTGCTCAGCGTCGATCCCAAGGACCTCTCCGGATTGGAGGAGGTGGAGCGCGACGAGCACGGGCACGTCCGGTTGGCGGAGATCGACATCGGCGAGATCCTCAAGCGGCAGGTCGCCGCCCGACTCGCCTCGATGGGCATCAAAGCCACGCTGGTGTCGAAGAACATCGGCTACGAGCTGCGGTGCGCGGATCCGATCCCCTACGACATGGAGTACACGCGCGACCTCGGCTATTGCGCCGCGAAGTTCCTGCTCTCCGGCGGAGACAAGGCGATGGTCTCGATGCAGGGAGGCCACTTCGTCCCGGTGCCGTTCACGGAGCTGCTCGATCCGAAGACCGGCCGCGCGCGGGTGCGCCTGGTGGACATCCACTCGGACCGCTACGCCATCGCGCGGCGGTACATGATCCGGCTGCGGCGGGACGACTTCGACGACACGGCGCTGCTGGGGAAGATCGCCGCGACGATCAAGATGGGCCCCGAGGAGCTGCGCAGGCAGTTCGAGTACTTGGTGGAGAAGGAGCCGCCGCCGCTCAAGCTGGCGACTTAAGAGCGGTCGAGGGCCTGCACCAGGTCGTCGACCAGGTCCTGGCCGTTCTCGATCCCGACGGACAGACGGATGAAGCCGTCGTCGATACCGAGCTTGCGCCGGGTCTCGGGCGGCACCGAGGCGTGCGTCATGATCGCCGGGTGCTCGATCAGGCTCTCCACGCCGCCCAGCGACTCGGCCACGGTGAACAGCCGCAGCGCCTTGAGGAAGGTTCGCGCCGCGGGAAGCCCGCCCTTGATCACGCAGGTGAGCATTCCGCCGAAACCCGTCATCTGCTTGCGCGCCAACGCGTGCTGCGGGTGCTCGGCGAGCCCCGGCCAGGTGACGCGATCGACCTTCGGGTGGCGCTTGAGGGCCTCCGCCACCAGCCGCGCATTCTGATCGTGTCGCTCCATGCGCACGTGCAACGTCTTCAGTCCGCGCAGGACGAGGAACGCGTCGAGCGGGCCAGGCACGGCGCCGACGGCGTTCTGTAAAAAGGCGAGCTTCTCGTGCAGATCGTCGCGCCGCAGCACGAGCGCGCCGGCGACCACGTCGCTGTGGCCGTTCAGGTACTTGGTCATCGAATGCGCGACGATGTCGAACCCTAGCTCGAGCGGCCGCTGGAAGAACGGGGTGGCGAAGGTGTTGTCGCAGACGGAGATCACGGAGCGCTTGCGGCAGTTCTGCGCGAGCGCCGCCAGATCGCAGATCTTCAGCATCGGGTTGGTCGGCGTCTCCACCCAGAGCAGCTTCGTGTTCGGACGGAACGCAGCTTCCACGGCGCGCGCGTCGGCGACATCGACGTACGTCTGCTCGATGCCCAGGCGCTTGAAGACCTTGTCGGCGAGGCGGAACGTCCCTCCGTACAGGTCGTCGCTGAGCACGACGTGATCACCCGAGGAGAGCAGGTGCAGGACCGCGTCCGTTGCCGCCAGCCCGCTGGCGAAGGCGAGGCCGTGCTTTCCGCTCTCCAGCGCGGCGAGGCAGCCCTGCAACGCGTCGCGGGTGGGATTGCGCGTGCGCGAGTACTCGAAGCCCTTGTGCTCGCCCGGCCCGGACTGCGCGTACGTGGAGGTCAGATAAACTGGCGTCATCACTGCGCCCGTGGTCGGATCGGGCTGCTGGCCGGCGTGGATGGCCTTGGTTTCGAAGCGGTCGGTGTCGCGGGTGCTCATCGGGCGCCCTGCATAGCATGCTGGCGGAAAAAGGAGACAAGGTGCCCGCATCCTCGCCTGACCCGGAATGGTCACCCGGCCTGCCGCTGCAGGCCGTTCCGTTTGCCATCCTCGCCTGCGCGGCCCTCTGGCTGGCCCGTCATTTCTACGAGCTGCCGGAGAGGCTCCCCATCCACTGGAACTGGCGCGGCGAGGCGGACGGATTCGTCGGGCGCAACGGCGTTTCCGTCGCGCTGCCATTGCTCATCGGAGCGGCGGTCTGCCTGATGCTGGCGGCCTTTCGCTCCGGGCTGCGCCGCAGCGCACCGGGCGGTGCCCTGCGCGCAGCCACCCTGAAAGTGCTGCTCGCAGGCGAGTACTTCACCGCGCTGATCTGCTGCGGCGTGCTCGCAGCCTCGGTCACCTCCGGACGGCTACTCAAACCGGTGCTCTGGTTCGTATTCGCGGCAGTGGTCGGCCTCGTCACCTTCGCGGCGTACGCTGCGCGCGGAATTCCGCGCGAGCGGGCCCGCAATCCTTCCGCGTGGCAGGCAGGCCTGTTCTATGTCGACCGCCACGATCCGGCGCTCTTCGTCCCCAAGCGCAATGGCTTCGGGTACACGTTCAACTTCGGCCACCCGGCCGCGCTGCTGCTCACCGTCGCGACGCTGGTGGTGCCGCTGGCCATTGCGCTCGCCGCGCTACTCTTGCGTTAGGCGCGCCGCCCGCGGCCCCGTCGCCGTCCACGCTCACGACCACGTGGGCTTGACCTGTTTTGGTGGATACCGCGATGCGGCGAGAGTCGCCGCGGCGCTTCACCAGCTAGCGCGCCGGGCGGAAATGCACGGCTGCGGCGCCGCGGCGACGATCATTGAATTCCAGCCCGAGCAGCGGCGTGGGTCCGAAGTCCTTCTGGTAACAAGACGGACGGCGCCGGGCAGCCGATGAACCGCTCGTCCGCTTGTCTCTCGACCATGATCTCGTTCGACGCACCGCACTTCGTCGAATGGTGCGGGCTGGCATGCGTCGATGGCTAGACGTCGTTTTTTCCAAAGCATTGGTTGCAATCGGGCAACGTATTGTCGTATGCGACAGCCGAAATTCAACCGCAGAGGCGGAATCCACTGGCTCCCGTCCCGCGGCGTTCCCGATTGAAAGGAGCAAAGCGATGAAGACCTCCAGGCTGATCTCGCTCGCGCTCGGTCTCCTCCTCATCCCCGCAGCTGCCGCGTACGCGGAATCCGGTTTCAATCGGGTCGATCCGTTCGAATTCGACCCCGCCAACACGCGGCTGGTCCAGTCGACCTGGCTGCCGGGAATCGGCTGCCCGACGGACGCACGAATCTCGACGGATGGAGAGACCACGAAGCCGTACACGGATGCGGCTTGTCCGACGGGCGACCGGCGTGACAAGCAGAACCAGGGCCTTTTGCTCGTCAAGACTGGGCCCACCCCGAACTACGCCGCCGCCGGCGCGCACCTGAGGAACGTACCTTCGACGGTGACGGAGCTCGGCTACGATATCCGCAAGCTGGCCTCGTCGTTAGACCTGCGCGGATCGCACTGCGGCGGAGGAGCGCCGCGCTTCAACATCGAGACCCGCGATGGCCTGATCTTCTTCATCGGCTGCAATTCGGCGACGTCGCAGCAGACCGGCGACACGGGGTGGACGCGGCTCCGATGGGGCGCGAGCACGACAGCGTTCGGTCAGCTGGGAGGAACCGCGACGCTGGGATCCCTGGGGGTCAAGAGGATCGACATCATTTTCGATGAAGGCCAGGATCTTTCGGGCGGTCCAGACCAGTTCGGTGCCGCAGTTCTGGACAACATCGATGT
>VBKQ01000479.1 GCA_005879505.1 Deltaproteobacteria bacterium | reverse complement strand
CTTGTTCCCGGGCATCGACACCGAGAGCACGGGTGAGGCCTCGGTCAACCCGTATCCCTCCGCCAGATCGAAGCCGAGCTCGTGAAACGCTCTCTGCACTTCTTCGGGGAGCGCGCTTCCGCCGGAGACGAGCAGCCGCAGCTTGCCGCCGAAACGGTTGTGGATCGGCCAGAAGAGGAGTTTGCCGACGTTGAAGGGGGTCCGGTTCCGCAGCTCGCCGTGCAGCGCCATCGCGGCCTGGGTCGCCGCCTCCACCACCCGCGGGCGGGAGGCCAGCTCCTGCGTCAAGCGGCGGTGCAAGAGCTGCCAGAGCGCGGGCACGCCGATCATGGCATGGATGCGCCCTGTATTGAGCGCGTCCGACAGCCGCTCCGCGGTCAGCTCGTCGAGGTACGTGATCTCCGCTCCGAGCATCAGCGGCACCAGGAGGCCGCAGCTGAACTCGAAGGTGTGGTGCAGGGGAAGGACGCTGAGCACCCCTTCGCCGACACGGAGGTCGAAGAGGCCGGCGATCTTCGCCGCAAGCGAGGCAAAGTTGCGGTGCGTCAGCACTACGCCTTTGGGCTTTCCGGTGGTGCCGCTGGTGAAGAGCACGGAAGCGACGTCGTCCGCGCTCGCACTCTTGCGCAGCGGCGGCAACTCAGCATCGTCGGCGCCACGGAGCGCCTCCGGCAGGGTGAGCGTGAGCAGCCCGGGGAGCGGTCCGAGCCGCTCCGCCATGCGCGGGCTCGCGAGCAATATCGCCGCCTTGGCGGCCTGGGCGCAATTTCCCACCTCCAGCGCGGAGAGGCCCTGATCGAGCGGAGCGGCTGCCGCGCCGGCCTTGAGGATGCCGAAATACCCCATCGCCCATTCCGGGCGGTTTTCGGACATCAGCAGCACCCGGTCGCCCGGCTTGACGCCTCTGGCCTGCAGCGCGCGGGCCGCGCGGTCCGAGAAGCGCGCCAGCTCGTCGTACGTGATCCGGTCGTCGCGCGTCCGCGCCAGCTCCGCGGCGCCGTCCTCGCCGGCATAGAATCGCAGCGCCACCCGCGGGCCGAACGCATGCACGGACGCCGCGAGCAGGGCGAGCAGGTCCTTCGGCTGGGGCACCTCGCGCTTGAGCGCCTTCCTTTCTTCCTCGAGCCCGGGGAACACCCACTCCTCGAGGCCGCGCATGTGGACTTCCATCCAGTACCGGCGCCAATCGATCGCTTCCGGATCCCACGGCAGCTTCCCGCGATCTTCTTCCGAGAGCTGTGCCCAGAGCTCGCGCGTGTGCTTGCATTGGAAGATGAATCGTTCGCCGGCGACGAAGGGAAGGAAGAGGTCCCAGGTCGTCTCCAGCATCGCCAGCTGCCGATCGACGCTCTCCAGCGCCTGGTCCGCGCGCGCGAGCAATGCCGTCGTCCGCGGGGCTCCCCAGGACGCGCCGTGATCGGCGATGAGCTTGCGCATGCCCTTCGCCGCGGCGCGGAAGAACGGCGTGCTGGAGAGGAAGTAGAGCTCCTTTGACGCGGGGTACGGCTCGAGGAAGGTGTCGATCCAGTTCTCGAACGCGCTCCTCTTTCCTTCCGCGACGCGCTCGTCCATCTTGCGCCGCTTGTAGAGTGCCACCAGCTCGACGGACCGGCGGACGTAGAACGGGTTCACGTCGCCGGAGGCGAGCTGGAAGACGCGATGATGGAGGCGCCCAGCGCATGCCGCCCCGGCCACGCCGAGGATGCCGGCGGCAACGAGGTCGACGGGGATCAGGTCGAGCACCCGCTTGTGCCCCGCGGGGAAGACCCGCTGCCCGTTCAGCCCCATGAACACCAGCGGCGCGGAGGTGGTGAACCCTTCGTTCCATCCTGGGAAGGGAAAGCGCAGCGCGCTCTCCACGATGGCGGGCCGGACGAGCGCGTACTGGCAGCCGCTGGCCGCGATGGCCTGCTCCCCCATCGCCTTGGTGTACGTGTACGTGTTGGGCCAGCCCCAGGCGCGCGCCCGGTCCATGCCCGCCTGCACCAGTTGCTGCGAGAGCCAGACCTTGCGCTCGCGGCCTGCGGCCAGCCCCAGCGCCTTCTGGTCCTTCGGGTCCCGCCCCTCGTCCTCCAGGCGGCGGACGGCGGCGGCGCGGAACTGCGCGCCGAGCGCGCCGTCATCGGCCTGCGCGCGAAGCCGCGCCACCAAGGAGTCGACGTCCTTGAGCTCCGCATCGACGACGAAGGGAACGTGCGCGGCCTCGTCCAGGTCGTGCGCCTTCGGATAGCTGCCGATGAGCGGTTCGTCCTCGAAGACCGGGCCGCGCCGGGTGCCGGCGACGAAGCAGGTGGAGATGTGGACGAGGGTGGCCCCGGTCTGCTTGCACAGCTCGGCGGCGTTTCGCGCGCCCTCCGTGTTCACGCGCACCGCGAGCTCGAGCGACGGATTGAAGGTGACCAAGCCGGCGCAGTTGATCACGCAAGCGAGCTTGCCGTTGAGCTTGCGGACCTGCTCTCCGGAGAGCCCGAGCACCGGATCGGTCACGTCGCCCGCGAGCGGCACGCATTTGTCCCGCAGGAACGTCTCGAACCGGTCGCCGTGGCGCTCGCGCAGGGGCCGGAAGGGAGGCGAGGAAGCCACCTTGTTGAAGAACCGATCGTCAGCGGTCCCGCCGGCTCGCGGGCGGACGAGCACGTGGATCTTTCCCACCCCGGGGTAGCGGTCGAGCAGCATCGTCAGCGCGACCTTGCCGAGGAAGCCGGTGACGCCGGTGATGAGGATCTCGTGGCCGCGGAAGGCCCTGTCGAGATCGATGCTCAAGGCTCTTCCTTCGCAGCGATCACGGGCTTGTTCAGGGGGCCTCCGCCGTGCTCGGGAAGCTGGCGGACGCCGTCGCCTGCGGCGAGCGCCACCTCGGTCATCACCATCGGCGGGTGATG
>VBKQ01000478.1 GCA_005879505.1 Deltaproteobacteria bacterium | reverse complement strand
ACGGCGAGCGACGTCGGCACGGAGCTCACCGACCAGCGATGGTCCCAGGCGCGCAGCACGGCGATCTGTTCCGCCAGCTGTGTTTTCAGCGAGTCGGATGCTGGCGTGGAGTCATACGCGGCGACCACAGCCGGGACCATGCGCGCAAAGGCTGGGAGGTAGGTGTCGTACGCCGCGGCGATCAGCGAGCTGAGCGTGAAGTCCCTCCTGTTCTCCAGCACCAGGCGCGCGTGGATTCCCCGCGGGTTCTCGCCGACGACGTCCATGTACCGGGGAAAGTCCTCGCGCTTCGGGCTGTACGGTCCGGCCGCCGAATAGGGCCAGTCGTTGGTATTGAAGATCCAGCCGGTGGGCGGATTGAGCAGGTGCGGCGCCGAGTCGAGCGGCGTGAGGCCACGCCAGTCGGTGGCCGGATCGCTCCCGTCCACCGGTTTGGTGTAATCGAAGCGGTCGTCGCGCCGCGGGATGAACTGCGGGTGCAAGTAGGCGATGTTCCCGCTCGCGTCGGCGAAGATCGTGTTGTTCGATGAGTTGGCCCTGTACTGGGCCGCAATCTGCCGGAAGGCGGCGAAGTCGCGTGCCTTGGTGCGGAGGAACGACTGGCTGAGCGCCTCGATCGGCGCGTTCATGAGCGCAACGCTGATCCACTTCCCGCCCATCTCGCGGACGATCGGGCCGTGATGCGTGCGGTAGACGGTGAACGACCGCTTCGCCATCTTGCCCTTGGCCGTGCGGTACGGGACGGCGATCGTCTCCACGATCACGGGCCGCTCCTCGTTCCCGTACCGGTAGAAGAGGCGGCCGTCCCGCTCGACGATCGTCTCCGCGAACTCGTCGACGACGTCTACTCCGCTCGAGGTGTGCATCCACCCGGCATGCTCGTTGAACCCCTGGTAGATGAAGAACTGTCCCCACGTGGAGGCGCCGTAGACGTCGAGTCCCTCGTCGCTCGACACCTGCTGCTCGGAGCGGAAGAAGAACGAGGTGTGCGGGTTGATCAAGAGCAGCGTGTGGCCGTTCGCGGAGTTGGAAGGCGCGATCGCGAAGCCGTTGGAGCCGGACTCGCCGTCGTCATCGCTACGCGACGCGAGCCGTGTCGGAGTCGTGCCGGGCACCGCTCCCACGACGTGCTTCGCATAGAACGCTCCCAGCTCGCCGATCGAGATCCTCTCGATGTCGCCGCCGATGCTCCCCTCGCTGAAGGACAGCGCCATCCAGGACTCGAAATGCCGGATGACTCGCGGGGTGACGTTCGGGTGTGTCGCGAGGTAGTAGTTCAGCCCGTCGGCCCAGCCATTCATGAGGGCCTGCAACCATGCCGGGCTGGCAGCGCAATTCGCTCGCAATGCGTCGGGATCGATGAAGAGCTTCATTCGCAGGTCTTGGAAGATCGCTGACTCGCCCTCCGCCTCGGCCAGCCGGCCCTGCGCGTTGATGAAGTTGGTCTCGATCCGGTTGAAGTCGTCCTCCGCCTGCGCGTAAATCGCTCCGAACACCGCATCGGCGTCAGTCTTCCCGCGGACGTGGGCGATTCCCCAATCGTCGCGCACGATGGTGACGTTCTGGGCCCGCTGTTGCAATCCCCCGACGTCGCCGGCAGCGGCCGGCGGCGGGATGCGACCGGCACAGGCAATCGTGAGGAGCAGCGCCCGTAAGAGTGCGACTGCGGTCGGCGTCCGTGTGCGGATCAGAGCATAGGACCCAGGGACGTCGTTCTCGCACTCGACGCTTTCTTCCTGCACCCCGGCGACGGTAGCAGACCCGCGCGCGGCCGTACCATGGTTAATCGAGAGGCCGTCGCTGTCACCGCGAGGGCCCGCACCGTGTCGCACGCTACATCGAGTAGCCGATGCTCACGTAGACCCAGGGCAGAACGCCGAGCTTGTTCGGGTCGGGATTCCTCAGCGCCAGTCCCTTGCCGGCCAGCGCCTCGATGCCGATGCGGAACTGGAACCCGCCGTCCACAGGCTGGCGCCGGTAACCCAGGATCGCCGTCCCAAGGACGGTCGTGCCTGAGGCCGACACCGCGAGGCCGTTGCCGCTGGCTGCGCCGGCGGCCTGGATGATCGTGGCCCCCCCGCCCAACTCGAGCGCGCTGCTGCCGAAGCTCACGAGCTCGTTCGCCAGAATCGGTACGGTGATGATGCTGACCGGCGCGCTGCCACTGCCTGAGCTGCCACTGGCCGACAGCGATTGGTAGCTGAAGCCGGCGCGAATGCCGAAATCGTCGCCGAAGAGAAGCTCGTAGTTGACCGAATAGAGGAGCCCGGGGCCGCCTCCCTCGAGGAAGAGCGAGCTATTGGCGTCGCGCTCCTGCGCGAGAGCAGGCGTAGCGCATAGGGCAGCCCCCACCACCGCCGCGAGTGCGATCCGTTTCATGTTGTCCCTCCAGTCAGTCATGGGACGACGCTACGAAACCGGCGCGGTCCGGAATCAAGAGCCGGGGTGCGCGTTGCAGACGCGCCTGGCGGGGGCGGCGCACAAGGGAATCCACACGTCACGCCGGCACGCGAGGCAGCGTTGGAAGGCAAAGATGCCGGGCGCCCTGCGCGTCCCGGAGGAGACGCGCCCGCTCATCTCGTCAACCCGTGCGGTAACAATTCATACGAGGACGGCCAACAACACTCCCGACCACCTCGCCGCCCTTTCTGCGTAGCGCCCGCGGGTGTTAGCGCTCACCGAAC
>VBKQ01000134.1:9634-13228 GCA_005879505.1 Deltaproteobacteria bacterium | reverse complement strand
GGTAATTCCCAATACGTCAGGTTACAGCGGTGGGGAAGACGACGAGCGCTGTTGCCTCAACGCGGCGTGCTGACGATCGAGCGTCCAGTGGATCAGGCTGCCGTCATTTCGCCTGGTCGTCAGATCTACGGCGGCCGCCGTCGGTTGATGTGGGCCGAGCCAGATACAGCCGATCGCCGCCGTCAACGCCGCTCGTCGAAGCACGAGGCGCCCTCCGGTTTGGCGAAGCAGGATACTGCGACCTGCAATCCTCGTCGGCTATCCCAGCTGAGGAAGCTCGAGATCGTCGGCGACCCGCTGCCGTGGGGCGCGCCGGATCGCTGGAGCCTTCTTCGGCGTCCTGGTTCCGACGCTCGACTTGGCCGGAACCTTCGCAGTGCGCGCGGGCATCGGGTGGGCGCGATTGGCTAGACGCCCCGAGCCGGCTACAGCCGCGAGCGGGGCGCACAGGAAGACCGCAAGCGCCACGGCCGCGGCGGGCTTGAGAGCAATCATTTTTCGACTCCCCCGTTGAAGACCGGCGAGACACGCCGGCCTGTAGTTCTTCAATAGCGGCGAAACCTGACGCGCAGCAACGGAGGCAATAGAGGCTTTTGGCGCCTGAGCCTTACGTCCGACTCGGGTGCGAGCTAAAGGGATGTTCAGCCACACTCGCGCACCCTTCAGAGCGCTGCGATCCGTGCGCCCAGCTCGATGCTCGCGGAGGCCGCCAGACCTCCATAATGCGCGTCGATGGCTTTGAGCTGCGCGCGAGCGCCGTCGCGGTCGCCCCGCGCGATCGCCGCCTCGGCCGCGGCCAGCTTCGAGGCCAGCTCGCGCTGCACCCGCGCATTGCAGCGCGCGAGCTCGCCTGCATCGACCACGGACGGCCGCTCCAACGCATCCAGTGCCCGGTCCAAAGACGGTGGATCGAGCGGCTCGTGGCCCAGCTTTCGCGCGTTTCTGACATCGATGCTGTGCGCTGCGGGCGCTCTTTGCGCGCACGCATGAAGGGCGAGGAGAAGTGTCGCGCGCGGGAACAAGCGTTACTCGCCAGGCTTCAGCACCCACAATTCGCCGCCGGCGGAGTCCGCCGCGTACGCGGTGCCGTCCTCGGTGGCGACGACGACGCGGCTGCCCCTTCCTGCTTGCGCGGTGACCCAGGGGGTTCACGCTGCCGTCATCCGCTCCGAGGCGCTGATCCGTATTCTATCGGTTGCCGAGCGTCGTACCGCTAAGGCTTGCCGTTGTCAGGGCGGCAGCGCCTTCCGGCGGGATAGTCGGGGTGGAAGTGATGCTTCCTCGGGCGCTGCACGCAGCGCAAACAGCCTCCCCTCTCGCCCGCGGTGGCCGTACCAGGCAATTTCTCGCAGTCGGCCACGGTGCGCGACTCGTGGCCCGTATGGTGAGCCTGGGCGCTGAAAGCAAACAGTGCGAGCGCAAGCAGCGCGGTCACGGCAGATCGGCGGACGGCGTTCATCTGTCCTCCCAGCGGACGTTCGCGAGTATGACGTCGATCGGGATCGCGGCAAGTTCCCGGCGTAGCAGGGCGAATCGAATCCGGGACGTGAGACAGGCTATGGTCGGATCCATGTCGGATCCGCTCATCGAATTCGACCACGTCACGGTGCTGCGCGATGGCGTCACCGCCCTGGACCGGCTCAGCCTTCGTATCGACGACGGAGAGCGCGTGGCCGTGCTTGGACCGAACGGCGCGGGAAAATCCACGCTGGTCGACGCGCTCACGCGCGCGGTCTACCCGGCCACCGGCCTGGGACCCTCGGCCGTCCGCATCTACGGCCGGGACCGGTGGGACGTCTTCGAGTTGCGCAACTTGCTCGGCATCGTCACGCATACGCTGGTGCGCGACTGCACGGGGCCGTACACCGCGCTGGAGACCGTGCTCTCGGGATTCTTCGGCAGCATCGGCGTCTGGCCACATCATGAGGTGACGGCGCAGATGCGCGAGAGCGCGCGGCTAGCGCTGGGCGCGCTGGACGTCGCCCACCTGGAAGACGTGCCGCTCACCGAGATGTCCTCCGGCGAGGTGCGCCGCGCCGTGATCGGCCGCGCGCTCGTTCACCACCCGCGCGCGCTGGTCCTCGACGAACCCACCGTCAGCCTCGACATCCGTGGCCGCCGCGAGCTGTTCGTCGCCATGCGCCGCCTGGCGCGGGCCGGCAAGAGCCTGGTGCTGGTCACGCACACGCTGGACGACGTCATCCCGGAGATCGACCGGATCGTCACGCTTCGCGACGGTCGCGTCCTGCACGACGGACCGACCCGGGAGATCTTGCGAAGCGGTCCGCTCAGCGAGCTGTTCGGGGTGGACGTGCACGTGGCGGAGCGGGAAGGCGTCTGGCACATGTGGTGAGGTTGGACGCGGACCAACTACCCGGATGGAGTCGCCTACGTCTCGCCGCCCTACCCCAACACCGGGGAGAAGTGCCAGCTGACCATCTTCCCCATGTGAGCGAGCAGTGGCGATTTGCTGCGCGACGTTATCGGCGCCTTCCAGGGCCTCTTCAAGAGCGATCCCATGACTCGCTCTCCGTACCCGAACCCCAACTGGCCAGAGCAGTCCGGACGTCGGCCTGTTCCGCCTGGAGCAGGAGAGCGACGACGGGCACAACTGGAAGGAGCGCCTCTGCGTCCTGAGCAAGGTCGGCGATATCTGTTATCGGCGGGAGCCCTGAGCCGACGACCCGTGTAGGCGGACGCGCCGAAATCCGCGCAGTTGAAGGCGCTCGTTCGAAAACCTGACGCTGCGGCATGGCCGTGGCACGCTTTGTCAGACCGCCACTCTGCGGTCTGCAAAAGGAAGGGTGACCGAATGACGTTTGCTCGCCTGGTCTTGGCCGCTGCCGCTCTCGCCATCCTCGCTGCATGCGCCAGCGTCCCGATGGCGGCTACGGAACGAGACTTCGCGGCGAAGGAGTTCGCCAAGCCCTCGCGGGGCAAGGCGGCTCTTTACGTGTACCGGAACGAGTCCATCGCCGGGACGGTCAAGATGAGCCTCCAGCTCGATGGAGCGCTACTCGGAGAAACAGGCCCGAGAACTTTCCACTGGGTGACGCTCGCGCCCGGCAAGCACACCCTCGTCGGCAAGGCGGAGAACGAGTCGGTGGTCAAGTTCATCGCGGCATCCGGCCAGAACGTATTCGTCTGGCAAGAGGTGAAGATGGGAATTTTGTCCGCCGAAAACCGGCTCGAGCTCGTGGACGAGCAAGCGGGACGCGCCGGAGTCGCAGAATGCGAGATGGCGGAAGCCAGCGCGAACTGAGCGTAGCGATGCTCAGGACTTGCGCGTGAACACCATGCGCACGGCGCGCTGCTCCTCGCCCCAGGGCGCGACGTTCGTCATCTGCAGCACCAACTCGCCACTCGGCTCTCGGACAAGGTCGTGCGCCAGTGCCAGTCCGGGCCGCCGGATGCCGGGTAGGCATGGTGGAGCGCGAGCAATCCTGGCACCTCGGGTAGCTCGGAGCACTCGACGGCGGTCGGCTGATGCCAGCTGTCGGACCAACTTGCCCGTCCGCCGCGAAGGGTGAAGACGCCTTCGTGCGGCGTGCCTTCGTGCGACCAGGTATAGCGCACCGATCCGTCGCTGATCGT
>VBKQ01000134.1:0-9614 GCA_005879505.1 Deltaproteobacteria bacterium | reverse complement strand
CAGCATGCTACGCCGCGGTGGGCACCACGTCGACCTCGACCCAGAAGTCTTAGAACCAAGCGAGAGCGGCCACCTGGACGGTGCCTTGGCCCTGCTCCGCGCCGTCCTTGAAGATCTTGGCATCGGTGGTGCGGTCATAACGGCCCTCGACCCGGAACTCGGCGTTGGGGCTCGCAGGGACCGACAGGGAAAGCGTGCCCTCCCAATACTTGTTCAAAAGCCTCGCGCCAGCTGCATTCGTAATCCCTGCCGCGCCGTCGCTGTCGTCAAAGTACTCGCCGCGCCCCGAGATGCGGAACTTGTCGTCGAAGAACGAGTAGCGCGCCAGGCCTGCCAGGCCCCAGTACTGTTTACCGCTCTGCCGCCCGTAGTCAGCGTTCAGGTTGAGCGACAGGTCGCCGAAGGAGCGGCCCACGACGCCGTCGAGGAGCGTCTTGGTATCGGCCTGGGTCGCGTCGGTATAGCCGTAATAGCCGTTGAGAGTAACCGCGGTGTTGGCGGGACCGGAGTACATCAGGGCGAGATGACCCATCTTGGGCGAGCCAACCTTGTTGGTCACGCCTGAACCAGGCACGCCGGTGGGCTGGTCGAAACCGTTGAACAGACCGGCCATTGCGGAGAGCCCCGCGATGCCCGGGATCGGGATGGTCGCGCGCAGGCCGGTGTGCGTGAAAGGGATGGCGAAACTGAAGAGCAGGGAGCGCGAGTAGATCCAGTCGTCTTTCGCCTCGATCACCTCGGCGCCGGCGTTGGTCACGAATCGACCGCCATCGAGGATGATTTCACCAGGCAGCTTCACGCTCACGTAGGCCTGCTGGAGGTGATCGAAGGTCGTGAGCTGGGCCACCGGACCGAAGCCGAGGTCGATGCGGAAGCCGACCGGCGCCGGAGCGGCCTGCGCGATCAGCTTGCCGTAAGCGAGCTGGAAGCCGTTGGCGCTGTCGAAGCTACGGAGGAGGTTGGGCGCGGTCTGCTGCTGGGTCGCGTTCGCCGAGTAGTAGGCGTCCACGAGCCCGTGGATCTCGATGGTGTCGTACCACTTCGGTGGAGGGGGGGTCTTCGCCGGTTCTTCGGCGATTGCGGTGAGCGGAAGGAAGGCGAATGCGATCAGGGAAGGTGCAAGGTTCTTGTGCACTTCGTGGTTCCTTTCGGCTTCGATGGGCGGTGTGAAGCTTCATGAATGAGCAGTATTCGGGCCAGCCAGCGCCGGCACATGATCGGCGCCCTGCGACCGGGGAGAACGCGGCGCGCGTGGACTGCAAAACGCAATCGCGCCGTGGCAGATCTTGCGATTCTCAGTCGTCATGGTTCGCAGGCGTCTTCTGCTCCTTCCGGGAGCGCTGAAGTGCGATCCTGCGTGGAGGTGTGCAAGCGCGGTACCACGTCGACGCGGCGGCCGTGATCGATGCACACGCTCTAGAGATGGGTGATTGCAACGAACGTCCTGATGATACAAATCTGTCGTCCTCCCGCTTGGCCGACGACGAATTTGCAGGAAGCAGGATTGGGCAGAGTGCGGCCAAGGCGAGAATCGCGCCGCCTGCGAGCGCATCGATGAACCCTGTGGTGGCTCGATGACGAAGCGGTTCTGGGGCTGCGCGCTCATGACGCTCCTCAGTGCCGCAGTAAGCGCGGGCTTTTCCCTCGCTGGTCTACTTGGCTCGGGCAACGGCGACAGCTTCGCCCGCTACGCAACTTCGCGAAGCGTCGCGCTGTTGGTGACGGTCCTGATCGCGATCGGCGTGCGCTCTCGCACGGCAATCGCGTTCCTGGGAATCGCGATGACTTCAGTGCAAGCGTTTGATGGCGTCATCGGCGCGCTCGCACACGATCTTTCAAAGACCTACGGACCGTTTGCCTTCGCTGTCCTCAACGCACTCGCGGTGGGCTGGCTCTTGCGGGGGCAGGGAAGCCATCCAACAAAGCCCGTATAGCGCGCTCCGTTCACTCCAGGTTCGCGTGGCGGGCGAAGAGCTCGTCGGGCGAGGTGCCGCGCGCGGCGGCGAGGCGCATCACGACAGCGTCGAGCAGGAGCAACATCGTCTGTTCGAAGAGGGCGCCCATGGGCTGGACGCTCCGGCGGGGCGGCGCGCCGGCCTGTGCGACCGCCTTGGGCGAAGGGGCGTCCACGCGAACGACAACCTCGGCGAGCTGTCCCAGGGTCGAGGAGGGGACGATGGTGACGACCGCCAGTACCCCGCCCAGCGCCTTGGCCTTCCGGGCCACCGCGCACAGGCTGTCGGTCTCGCCCGAGCCGGAGCCGATCACGAGGAGATCGCCGGCCGCAAAGGCGGGAGTCGTGACGTCGCCCACCACGTGCACGTGAAGGCCGAGGTGCATGAGGCGCATGGCAAAGGCCCGTACCACGAGGCCCGAGCGGCCGGCCCCGGCCACGAAGACGCGCCGCGCGGCGCCGAGCCGCTCCTGCAGCGCCCGGAGCTCGCCCGGGTCCACCGCCCGCAACGCGTTGCCCAGCTCGTCCAGCACCCCTTCCAGGTCACTCGTGCTCATGGCCGCTCCTCGCCGAGGGCCCGTCGCAGCGCCGTCGCCGCGGCGCGCGGGTCGGCGGCGCGGGCGATCGCCGAGCCGACCACGACGAGGTCGGGGCGGAGGGCGGCCACGGCGGGCGCCGTGGCGGCGGTAATCCCGCCGGCCACCGCCGTGCCAGCGCTCCGCAGTACGGCCTTCAGCCGCCGAAGCCCCTCCACTGCCCTGCGCTCCGCGTCCGCGTCCCCGCGCTGGACGTCCACCGGCGTGTGCAGGCACACCCAACGGACACCGAGCCGGTCCACCTCGGCCGCCCGCCCGGCGAGGTCCGACACCCCCATCAGGTCCACCATCACCTCGCCGCCACGCTCGTGCCCGGCACGCACCGCGTCTCGGATGGTCTCGTCGGCAGCGGCGGCCAGCACCGTCACGATGCGGGCGCCGGCCTCGAAGCCGAGCGTGGCCTCGAAGTGGCCACCGTCGGCGATCTTGAGATCGGCGACCAGGGTCAGGTCCGGGAAGACGGCGCGCAGACGGCGCACCGCCCCGACGCCCTCCCTGATCATGAGCGGCGTGCCGACCTCGACGAGGTCCACGAGGTCGCGCACCCGCGAGACCAGCGCCTCGGCCTCGGACAGCGTCTGCGTGTCGATGGCGAGCTGCAACCGCATCTGCGCTTCAGACCAGGTTGGCGCGCACGAACTTCAAGGAGGCGCGGGCGAGGGCGTCCAGGTCCGGGTTCTCGATGATCGGCCGCCACACGCCCACGTCCCGCCCCACCTGGCCCCCGGCCATGACGAACGGCTCCATGACCAGGCTGCCGTCGAAGGCGGCGTCGTCCAGGGCGGTCTTGATCTCCTTCCAGGGCTGGCGCCCGAGTCCGGGAGGCTTGCGGTCGGTCTCGCCGAGGTGGAGCTGCCGCAGGTGCTTGCCGGCGTGGCGGATGGCCCCGCCGATCGAAGGCTCCTCGATGTTCATGTGGAAGGTGTCGAGCAGGATCTTGCAGGCTGGGCTCGCGACCTCCTCCACGTAGGCGACCGCCTCCGCGGCGGTGTTGATCATGAACTGCTCGAACCGGTTGATCACCTCGACCAGCAGCACCACGCCGCGGTCCTCGGCCGCCTTCACCATCTCCCGCATGCTGCGGAGGCTCTGGTCCCTGAAGCGGCTCTTGTCCTCGTGCCCCGGGGGCAGCGTGGCGGGCCAGGTCGAGTGCACGGTACCGCAGATGGTCCCGCCCCCCATGTCGCCGACGGCGTCGATCATCCGTCGCATGTAGCGGAGGCCGTTCGCCCGGACGGCCTCGTCGAGCGAGGAGACGTCATATTGGGCGGGCAATCCGATGCCGTAGGAGAGCCGCAGACCCGCGTCGCGGGCGGCTCCGGCCAGCGTGGCCCGGTCCGCGGGCTTCATGTCCGTGACCGTGCCGGCATTGACCTCCAGCTGATCGAACCCGAGCTCCTTCACCTTGGGCACGAAGGGCAGGAAATCTGCCTCCCACTCGTGGGTCCAGAACGCATAGTAGATCCCCACCTTGCGCATCTCGCTCCTCCTGCCCGGCTGGCCGGGCCGTGTTCCGGCGGCGCCGCGGCAGGGCCCGCCGACTCGCAGATCACCGGCCTGCTGCGCCGGCCCGGGTCACGGACCCGTCCCCACGGTTGAACCCGGCGCCGCCTGCTGCGCAAGCCGGGCGGCCCGCAGCCGGCGCACCTCCCGCAGCCGTTCGCCCAAGAAGCCCGCGGCGATCAGGACCAGGATGATGAAGCCCCACAGCGCCTGGATGAAGAAGGGGTCCATGCGAAGCAGGTTCACGCCGGTGGAGACCACCTGAAGGATCACCACCGCCAGCACCATTCCGGTGAGCGTGCCTGTGCCGCCGAAGGGATCGACCCCGCCCAGGAAGCAGGCCAACACGGACACCAGCAGGTAGCTTTCGGCGTAGTTTGCCTTCACGGAGTTGAGTTGCCCGACCATGATGAACGCCGTCAAGGCGGAGAAGGCCGACGAGAGCGCGTAGGTCCGCACCAGTACCGCGCGCACGTGCAGGTTTGAGTAGCCGGCCGCGATCGGGTTCGAACCGAGCAGGTACAAGCCCAGGCCGGTCCGCGTCCGTCGCAGGAAAACAGCCATCCCCATCACCACCGCGACCAGGATGAGAAACGGGATGGGGACGGGCCCGAGCATTCCGTTCCCCACGCCCAGCAGGAATTCCGGGAAGCCCGAGAGCGTGTAGCCCTTGGTGATGACCAGGTTGACGCCGTTGAGGAGGGTCATCATGGCCAACGTGGTCAGGATCGCAGGCACCTCCACGTAGGCGATGAGCCAGCCCATGACGGCGCCCAGGACGAGCGCGGCGGCCAGACCGCCGCCCATGGCCAGGAGCGCCACCCCGGCTCCGGCCTCCTCGGCCGCGTCGCCGGCAACCGCGCGCAGCAGCAGCGCCATGACGATGCCGGTGAAGTTCGCAGTGGCGATGATGGCCAGGTTGATCCCTCCGCTCACCATCGCGACCATCATCCCCAACGAGAGGAAGGCGATGATGGGCAGCTGGTACGACATGGAGATGAGGTTCCCGATGGTGGGGAAGCGCTGCGGGTTCAGCGCCGACATGAGCACCACGATCGCCACCAGGACGCCGGCGAGGGTGCGGTTGGCGGAGGGCCGCTGCAGAAATGCCGGGATCATCGCTACGCCTCGACCTTGACGTGGACGCGCGCCCGCCGACGGCGGAGCGCCTGGTAGGCGCTGTTGGTGATGGCCACCGTGATGACCACGCCGATGGTCACGTTGTACCAATAGGAGGAGACGTTCAGCAGCGTGAGCCCGTTGTTCAGGATCGCGAAGAGCAGCACGCCCAGCGCGGCGCCCAGCGCCGTGCCCTTTCCGCCGAATACGCTGGCACCTCCCAGCACCACGGCGGCGATCACCTCCAGCTCCTTGCCGACGATGATGTTCGGGACGACCGCCTGCACGATGGAGAGGTGAACCACTGCCGCCACGCCGGAGAGCAGGCCGACGAAGCCGAAGGCGAAGAGCCTCGTCCGGAGCATGGCGATGCCGAGCCGCTCGGCCGCGACCTCGTTCCCGCCGATGGCGAAGACGCTCCGGCCCAGGAACGTCTTGCGGAGGATGAACCAGCCCAGGAGCACCGCCGCCAGCCAGACCAAGGTCATGAGCGACAGGCCGTACGAGGCTCCAATGCTGCTCACCCGGGAGAAGAGCAGCGTGTTCCCGAAGTCACGGAACATGGGGTGCACCAGGTTGATGAGCTTTCCGTGCGTGATGACGTAGAGCATCCCGAAGTAGATGTTGAAGGTGGCGATGGTGACGATGATGGTCGGCACCCGGAACCAGTGGACGATCGCGCCATTGACGAGGCCCATCAACACGCCCATGGCTGCGGCCGCCGCCAGGGCCAGGTAGATGTTGCCCCCCCATTGCAGGGTGGCCACCGCCACCGCGTACTCGACGACCTGGGCGATGGCGGTGAAGGACACGTCGGGGGAGCCACTCAGGATGAGGACGATGAGCACCCCCACCGCCATGATGCCGGTCATGGAGGAGCTCTTCAGGAACCCGGCCACGTTCTCGTAGGTCAGGAAGGCCGGGTTGGCGATGGTGATTCCGGCGCACAGGACGACGATGAGGATCGCCAGCCAGGTCTCGTTGTGCCGGAGGAGCTGCCTCAGCATCGCGGCCACGGTTGCGCCCGCAAGCCGCTGACCCTCCGCCCTCACGACGGGGCCTCCACGAGCTGCTGCACCTGCTCCGCCTCAGCGGCCGCGGCCACTATTTCGTCGCGGATCCGTCCGGCGCGCATGATCAGGATGCGGTTGGTGTTGGCCACCGCCTCCGCTTCCTCGTCGGTGATGAGCAGCACGGCCATGCCGCGCGCCGCCAGCCCGCGCACGTAGTCGTGGATGGCGGCCTTGGCCATCACGTCCACCCCGACGGTCGGTCCGTCCAGGATCAGGATCCGGGGGCTCGCCGCCAGCCACTTGGCGATGACGACCTTCTGCTGGTTTCCGCCCGAGAGCGTCTGGACCGGGACCGCGGGGTTCGACACCTTGATTCCGAGCGCCTTGATCCATTCCCGGGCCAGGGCCTGCTTCCGGGCCGGGTCCACGAGGCCGAGCCGCCCGAGCAGCCGGTCCAGCACGGTGGCGGTCACGTTGGCCTCCACCGAGTGCTTCATCACCAGCCCCTGCACCAGCCGGTTCTCGGGGACGTAGGCGATACCGGCGGCGACCGCGTCCTGCACGGACCGGATTTGCACCGGCTTCCCCTCGACCCGGATTTCGCCGCTCTCGGCCGGGCTGATGCCGAAAAGCGCCAGCGCCAGCTCGGTCCGGCCTGACCCGATGAGCCCGGTGAGCCCGACGATCTCGCCGGCGCGCAGCTCGAGGGAGACGTCTGCGAAGTGGTTACGCTTGGAGAGCCCGCGCACCTCCAGGACCTTGCGGGCGCTGGCGTCCGCGAACGCGAACACCTTCCGGGCGAGAGTGCGTCCGGTCATGAGCGCGACCAGGCGGTCGTCGTCCAGCTCATTGGGCGGCAGGGTCGCGACCCGCTCGCCATCGCGGAACACGGTGATTCGCTCGGCCACGGCGAAGATCTCGTTGAGCTTGTGGCTGACGAAGAGGACGGCGATCCCGTGCGCCTGAAGGTCGCGCACGACCGACAATAGATTTTCGATGTCGTGCTTGGGAAGTGAGGCGGTCGGCTCATCGAGAATGAGCAGCTTGAGGTCGCTGGTGAGCGCGCGGCAGATGGCCACCAGTTGCTGCACGCCGATGGGGAGCTCGCCCACCTCGGCGTCGAGGTCGAGATCGACGCGGATGCGGGCCATGGCCGCGCGGGCGATGCGCCGGACCTCGTCCCAGTCCACCACCCCGCCCCCGCGCTCCTTCACCTCGGCGATGGCGATGTTCTCGGCCACCGTCAGGTTCGGGAATAGCGAGAGGTCCTGATAGATGACCTGGATGCCGCGGGCCATCGTGGCGGCGGACCCGAGACTGGCCACCGGCTGCCCCTCAACGACGATCCGCCCGCTGTCGGGCTGCAGCACGCCGGAGATGATCTTGATGAGGGTGGACTTCCCGCAGCCGTTCTCGCCCACGAGGCAGTGGATCTCGCCCTTGCGCAAGGTGAAGTCCACGCCCTTGAGCGCGTGGACGCCCACGAAGCTCTTGTGGATCTTCTCGAGTCGCAGGAACTCTTCCATCGCGGGTCGCCTCACGAGGGGTGCCCGACCAGCGAAGACCCGCCGGGCAAACCCGTCGCTGCCGTCAGCTCGAGCTGGGGCCCTCGCTCAGAACCCGGAGAACTGGTCGACGTTGGCCTTGGTAACGAGCAGCGGGCGGTCGTAGATGAGCGTGTTGCCCTTGACCGACAGCGGCTTGCCCAGCGTCGGGATCTCGAAGCCCGGGCCGATGCTGCTCTTCTTCCCGTCGAGGACGGTCTTGGCGATGTAGGCCATGGCGTATCCGGCCTCGGCTGGATCCCACAGGATGGCGGTGCTGAACGAACCATCCTTCAGGTACGGCGCCGCTTGGCTCGGAGCGGTGGTCCCGATGACCGCGATCTTGCCGATGAGACCCTTCTCGCGAATGGCCTGCGCGGCACCCGGCGCACCCTGGCTGCCGAAGCACAGGAATGCCTTCACGTTGGGGTGGCCGGTCACGATGTCGAGCGCCGTCTGCCGCGCAAGGTTCTGGTCCTCGGAAGCGGGGAAGCGCGTCCCTACCGGCTTCAGTTTGGAGTACTTCTTCTCGGCCAGCTTGATGGCCGCGTCGGCCCAGATGTTGTGCGCCGGGACGGTCAGCGAGCCGACGAAGACGGCGTACTCGCCCTCGGCCTTCCCCATGGCCTTCACCATGGCCTCCATCGCCGCCTCGCCGAAGGCGTTGTTGTCGATCATCTCGACGTCGTAATCCGCATTCTTCTGGTTGGGCGACTCGTGCGTGACGGTGACGATCTTTTGCGCCCTGGCGCGCGAGAACACGGGCTCGATCGACTTGGCGTCATTGGGAACGACCAGGATGGCGTTGTTGCCCTGGTTGATGGCGTCCTCGATGAGCCTGACCTGCTGCGCTTCGTCGGCCGAAGCCGGGGCCTGTTGGCTGACGTTGATCTTGTGCTCGGTGCCTGCCTTCTTGAGCCCGGCCTCCAGCCGGTCGAACCAGGTCGCCCTGAGCTTCGGGATCGACACCATGGTGTAGTCCTTCGCAATCGCCGCACCCGGTCCGAGCAGCATCGCCCCCACCGCGGTGACGATGGCCAGAGTCCTCGGCACGATGTTCATACGCGTTCCTTTCGTTGGTGTTGCCCGCCCTCCGGGGCGGGGCGATGCGCTTGCGTGCTCCGATCAGGCGAACTCCCCCATGACACCTTCGAGATTGGTGTGGCGGCGCTGCATCTCGGCCATCGAGACGCCGCGCTTCTCGATCAGGAGCATGACGACGATGTCCTCGAACAGGAAGAGCGCCTGCTCCAGCAGCGAGGCCATCGGCTGGATCGACCGTACTTCGGGAGGAGTCCCGAAGATCTGTCCAGGGACCAGGACGGCCAGGTCGGCGAGCAGGCCGTGCTCGTTCTCGGGGTGGGCGCCAATGGTGCACACCCGGGCGCCGGCCTGCTTGGCGAGCTTGATGACGTTGAGCTCTACCGCCGTCACCGCGCAGTTGACGATGAGCAGGTCGCCCGCGCCGATGACGGGCGTCGTGGTGTCGAACACCACGTAGGCATCGAAACCCATGTGCTTGAGACGCATGGCGAAGCCGCGCATCGAAGCCTGCATGCGCCCCATGGCATAGAGCTGGATGGTCTTGGCGCGCTCGATCTCGCCGATCAGGCGCTGGACGTCCGCCTCCGGCACCGCCTCGAGCACCCGGCGGTTCTCGTCGATGACGGCCTGCACGAGGTCGCGATAGGACACGAGGTATCCCGCTCATGTTGCGTCCGAATCGCTGATTCGAGCGCGAGAGCATCACACCTCGTGGCGGCGTCAACGTCAAGCCGTGACGACTTGCGGATAAGGCTGGGGCGAGGGGACTCTGGCCCGCGCCGCGGGGGGTGGGCATTGGGGGTTCTTGGTCCCTGTGTACATTGCAGGGCGCCGTCCGTCG
>VBKQ01000477.1 GCA_005879505.1 Deltaproteobacteria bacterium | reverse complement strand
CGCCATCGTGCTCGCGGCGCACAAAGAGGGAAAGCCGGGCATCTCGTTCGGCCGGTACGGCGACAGTCCCGAGCGCAACGGCATCCCCGCCAAGTACTTTGCCATCGTGGCGACCGACGAGACCACGCTGGAGGAGGGAAAGGCGAAGTACGAGCCGAAGGAGGTGGACATCAGCATCTGCGTCGACGACACCCTCTTCAAAGGCGTGGAGTCCTGGGCCTGGTATGGCCTGCAGCCCATCAACAAGCTGCTCAAGCCCGGCGGGACGCTGATCGTCACCTCGCTCAAGGAGGTGGAGCAGCTGATCCCGCTCGCTCACCGCAAGGAGACGCCGTACAAGCTCGCGGTCCTCAAGGGCACGCCCAGCTTCTCCGGCCTCTGGGTCTACAAGGACGATCACACCGACGTGCGCATCCTCGGCGCGATGGCGCGGGTGCTTCCCGAATTGTTCGGTCTCGGCTCGGTGCAGGAGACCATCCGCGACGAATGGAAGAACGAGCTGAAGGCCACCTCCGCACTGCGTGCCTTCGAGCGCGTCACCACCGTCACGGTGACCCCCGACCAGGGCAACCCGACGGAACCCTACAAGTTCGAGATGCCGAAATGGACGGAGATGCGCGAGGGAATCGCCATCCCTGGAATCCCTCTCGGCGGCGAGATGAAGGATCCCGTCACCGGCGAGGCGGGCGGCTGGCGTCCGGGCCGCAACCCCACCTTCAAGAAGTGGGCGACGCGCACCATGCGCCCTGTGGTCGACTTCGACAAATGCATCAAGTGCAC
>VBKQ01000133.1 GCA_005879505.1 Deltaproteobacteria bacterium | reverse complement strand
CCGGGGGAGGAGAAGAAGGCGGAGGAGATGTCGGGCGAGATCCTGCGCATCTGCCTGCGCTACGGCGGATCGATCACCGGCGAGCATGGGGTGGGCGCAGACAAGGCGCCCTACATGTCCGAGATGTTCTCGGCGGACGACCTGGAGACGATGCAGCTCTTGCGCTGTGCGTTCGATCCTCTGGGCTCCTTCAATCCGGGCAAGGTCTTCCCTTCGCCCCGGCTTTGCGGCGACAAGCCGGGGCTGTACCGGCCGCATCCAACCGAGCTGTCGGGAGAAGCGTGGCGCGCTTGACGGCCGGGTCGATCGACGAGGTGCAGGCGCTGCTCGCGCTGGGCGACCGCACTTTGCTCTTCGTCGGCGGGGGAACGGCGCTGCCGCCGGGGCCGCCGGTCGATCTGGAGATCTCCACCGGGAGACTGAACCGGGTGGTGGAGTACGCGCCGGCCGATCAGGTGGTGACCGTGGAGTGCGGGGTGACCCTGGCGCAGCTCCAGGGGGAGCTGGCGAAGAACGGGCAGCGGCTCGCGCTCGATCCGCCCCGGCCCGCGCAGGCGACGCTGGGCGGCATCGTCGCCGCGAACTCGTTCGGGCCGCTGCGGACGAGATATGGGTCGGTGCGCGATCTGATCATCGGCGTCTCCATCCTGCGGGCGGACGGCACGCGCGCGAAGGGCGGCGGCAAGGTGGTGAAGACGGTGGCGGGGTTCGACCTGCCCAAGCTGATGTGCGGCTCGTACGGGACGCTCGCCTTCATCGCCACGGCGACCTTCCGCGTGCATCCGCTGCCGGAGAAGACGGTCACGCTGCGCGCGCGCGGCGGCGACCCGCTGGAGATGGTGCGCCACGTGCACGCGCTCCAGCTGGAGCCGGTGGCGATGATCGCGCTCGGCGAAGGGGCGGGATGGGACGTCTTCATCCGCTTCGAGGGATTCGGCGCGGGGGTGCGGGCGCAGCGGGAGAAGCTGCGCGAGCTCGGGGAAGCGGAGTGGCCGGGGCATGCGGAAGGCGCGGTGCGGCTCCGGTTCGGCGCGCTCCCGACGCAGGCGGCGCAGGTGGCGAAGGCGCTGGCTCCGCTGCGGGCGCGCCTGGAATGGCTGCCGACGCTCGGGCTCGGCTTCGCTTCCTGCGCGGGGGTCGAGCCCGAGGCGCTGCAGCGCGCGCGGCGGGAGCTGACGGGGCTCGGCGGATGGCTGACCGCGCCAGGTGATTGGGGTCCCGCGCCCGCCTCGCTCGCGGTGCACCGCTCGGTGAAGAAGCAGCTCGATCCGGAAGAGTTGCTCGCACCGGGAAGATACGTCGTATGACGGCGCCGCAGCGGGAGCTGATCGACGACTGCGTCCATTGCGGGTTTTGCCTGCCGCACTGTCCGACGTATCTGAACTGGGGCGAGGAGATGGACTCGCCGCGCGGGCGCATCGATCTGATGCGCGGCCTGCGGACCGGGCAGATGCCGATGACGCCGACGGTCGTGGCGCACTTCGACCGGTGCCTGGGGTGCATGGCGTGCGTGACCGCATGCCCGTCGGGCGTCCGGTACGACGTGCTCATCGAGGAGACGCGCGCGTACGTGGAGCGGAAGTACCGGCGGGGATTCTGGGATCGGCTGCACCGCTGGATGATCTTCCAGGTCTTTCCCTATCCCCGCCGGTTGCGGGCGATGGCGGCGTTCCTGCTGGTGTACGTCTGGACGGGAATGCGATGGCTGGTCCGCCACACCGGGGTGCTGAAGCTCGTTCCCTCCCGCATGCGTCAGCTGGAGGAGCTGCAACCTCCGGTGACCTTGCGGAGCGTCTTCTCGCAGCTGCCGGCGCGGGTCCCGGCGGCGGGGGAGAGGCGGATGAGGGTCGCGCTGGTGGCCGGGTGCGTGCAGCGCATCTTCAATCCCGGGGTGAACGATGCGACCATCCGGGTGCTCGCGGCGGAAGGATGCGACGTGATCGTTCCCGCCGGGCAGGGGTGCTGTGGGGCGCTCTCCATGCACGCGGGCCGCGAGGAGGAGTCGCTGCGGTTCGCGCGGGACCTGATCGAGCGCTTCTCGCGCGAGCCCGTCGATGCGGTGGTGATCAACGCCGCCGGCTGCGGCTCGCACCTGAAGGACTACGCGCGCCTGTTTCCCGATGACGCGCGGGCGCGGGAGTTCGCCGCGAAGGTGCGCGACGTCAACGAGCTCCTCGCCGCGCTGCCGCCGCGCGCTCCCCGGCGTCCTCTCCAGCTCCGCGTCGCCATGCACGACGCCTGTCACCTGGTGCACGCGCAGCGCATCAAGGCACAGCCCCGCAAGCTCCTCGGCGCGATCCCGGGCCTCACGCTGGTCGAGGTGCCCGACAGCGAGCAGTGTTGCGGGAGCGCGGGGATCTACAACCTGGTGCAGCCGCAGAGCGCGGAGCAGATCGGGCAGCGCAAGGTCGACAACGTGCTCTCGACGCGGGCGGAATTGCTGGCCAGCGCCAACCCCGGTTGCACCCTACAGATCCAGAAGATCCTGCGCGAACGGGGCAAACGCCTGCCGGCGGCGCACCCGATCGAGATCCTGGACGCGTCGATCAGCGGAACGCCACTTCCGTCGTGACGGCGATCTGCGGGTGGATCGACCGGTAGACGGGGCAGTTCTGCGCGTAGAACCCATGCACGCGCTGCGCCGTCTCCCGCTGCTCCGGCGCGCACTCCAGGGAGAGCTTCACGTGGATGCGGCGGACCACCAGCGTGCTGCCCTCCAGCTCCACCTCGCCTTCGGCCTCCGCGGTCAGCTTCCCGGCGGATGCAGGGATCTGGCGCGCCTCCAGCGCGCCCCCGTAGGTTCCAACCAGTCAACCCGCGGCGGCGGCCACCAGATAGTCGAGCGTCGTGGCGTGGGGCTCGTACGTGCCCTCCTTGGCGCCATAGTGGGCGGCGACGGCGCCATGCGTGCCGAACTTCACCGGCTCCGGTTCCACGGGAACCCAGGCGTGCCGCAACGACCCCTTGATGCGCTCGACCCGGACCTTCGATCGGTATGCGACTTCGCCCATGCGACCTCCTGCGCTCTGTGCCATACTCCGTTCAATGGACGCCGTCGAGGTGGAGTCGCGGGAGCGGGTGCACATCCGGGTGCGGGAGAATGCATCCACCCTGGCCGCATGGCGCGTATCGCTCCGTGCACCGCGAGGCGCCATCGTCCTCGCGGAAGCCGGCGGGAAGTCATGGTACCGGGGAGAAGGCGACCTGCTGGGAGTGCCCCAGGAGAGGCTGGCGGAGCTGTGGAAGGCGGCGCTCTCGAGCGACACCGAGCCGGAGTTGCCGCAGTACGGGTGAGGGCCACGGCGCCCGCCTGGTTTGCGGTCTTGATGGTGGCGTGCGCCAGCAATCCGCACACCGTACCCGGTATACCCGTCATGGGTGACCGCGAGTACTTTACCTATGTATTGCTGAAGAGCAGGGCGAAGGCGTTCAATCAGCACGCCGCAGAGCGACTCGCGCGTTCTTTCTCTCCGGACGTCCAGGTACGCGTAGAGGATACGGGGGAGGTTCTGGTTCAGGGACAGGATGCGCTGCTGTCCCGGTATGCTGACTTGTTCCGCGACAATCCAGAGGTCGCCATGGACGCGGACAGCCGGCACTATCGGGACCACGGTTGCATCGTCAACGACCACGAGATCATCACCGGCCTGGCCGAGCTCGCTCCGAGCAATGGGTCACTTACGAGCTGGATGCGAACTGCCACCTGATCGCGCGGGTCCGCCTCTCCCGTTTTCCTTGAAATGCTCCGGCCAAGCGCTTGCTCGCGGACCGATGGCGCGGGCTGGCCTTGACATATTCAACCATGTGGTTGAATATTGGTCCCTGATGGCCGCCGCCCTGGACCGCTCCTTCGCCGCTCTCTCCGATCCGACCCGGCGAGCCATCGTCAGCCGCCTCGCCCGCGGGCCAGCCCGGGTAACGGACGTGGCCGCGCGGTTTCCCATTACGCTGAACGCCGTCTCCAAGCACCTGAAGGTGCTGGAACGGGCAGGCCTCCTGCGGCGGCGCCGTGCCGGGCGCGAGCACCACCTCGAGCTGCGGGCGGCGCCGCTCCGGGAAATCGCCCGGTGGACCTCGCGGTACGAGCGGTTCTGGAACGAGAAGCTGGATGCGCTAGGCGCATTCCTGGAAGAGGAGAACTGACATGCCCAAGACCGTCACCGCCACCCGGCAGCTGAAGGCCACACCGGAGCGCGTGTTCCGCGCGTGGACCGATCCCGGCAACGTCTCCTTCCGGTTCGCCGGCGTGAGCACTTTCGCGAGCGGGACGATGCTCGTGATGCACAAGCGGCCGTCGCGGAGAGGCTCGACGATCTCCGGAAACCGCTGCACGAGCTTCGCGGCAGTCTGCCGGTAATGTGCGGCGCCCTGGGAGAGCCCGAGCTCCCGGTGGAGGAAGTAGAAGAGGCTGGAATATCCCAGCTCCGCCCAGCCCCGGCGCCGATCGAAGTCCGCGAGAGCAACGAGGAAATCGGCCATGGCGCCGTGCTCGCGGCTGAGGAGATCGGCGAGTCGTCCGGCGAGAACGCGTGCGTTCGTCATCCGGCAAGGTTCCCACGCCGGTCTCACACGCACTATCAGGCGACTGCCCGCTACAACCCCGCCAGCCCCGGCTCCATCCTTACGTAGCCGTGCTCCGTCGACCACAGATCCATCGACAGCGACATCAGATCGTCGATCTCCGGCACCCGCCGCGCATCCAGGCTGAGGTCGATCGACTTCACGTACGCCTTGCAGCTCTCGCATGCCTCGATCCGCACCCCGATATGCTGCGGCGCGGTGAAGAACGGCAATTTCTCCGGATCCTCCTCCCCGCACGCCGGGCAGCGGATACGGCCGACCTGCCAGACGAAGGCGCAGAGGGCGCAATGGAGCATGCGCATCGCGCCCTCGCCGGTACCGGGACCCGGAGGAATCCGGCGGGACGAGATCCACGCGCCGCTCCCGCAGAACACGCAGGTGCCGGAGACGCCCCGCCCCGGCGGCTGCCCGGTCTCCCTCAGCATCCGGGCATACGGCTGGAGCGCGGCGCGGGCCAGGTAGTCGAACTCGCCCGCCTCCCAGTAGGCGCGCAGCCGGCCCTCGAACCCGCCGGCCAGCGCTTCACGCGCGTCCGCCGCCAGCTCCTTCGGTCCGCTGCCCACGCAATATTCGAGGAGCGGCCGGGCCGCGGCCGCCACGCCGGCGAGATCGGCAGCGCGCAACGATGCCTGCGCCTTCAGAAGCCCGGCGGCAAACCGCAGCAGCTCGCCCGACCCCGGGTTCTCCTGCGCGAGCTGCTCGGCCCGCTGCTCAGCGTCGTTCACCTGTCACTTCCCGGTACCAGCGCGGGTGGTGCAGCTTCGCCCACGCCCGCGTCACCGTCCCTCGGGTCATCGAGTGGAACGTCCCCGGCTCGGCCGCCGTGCCCAGGTAGATGTGCCCGACGATCGCCGCGAAGAACCCGATGAAGCAGATGTCGTGGAGGAGGATGGAGATGGAGCGAAGCGTCTGGTTGAAGTAGGTCGGCCACCAGAGCACGATCCCGGTGAGGAGGATGACGACCCCCGTCACCATCACCAGCCAGAAGAAGAACTTCTGCCCCGCATTGTACTTGCCGACATCGGGGTCCTCCCGGTCGGAGAACCGCAGGTAATCGACTACGTTGAACTTGCGGTCCGACTTGTCGAACACCATCTCCTTCAGCCAGAGCACGGCCATCACCGCGGCGGCGGCGGCGAACGCCACGCCGAGCCAGGCGTGCAGCCAGCGGCAGACGGAGAGGCCGCCGAAGAAGTAGGCCATCCAGCCGAACACGGGGGACCAGATCGGCATCCCGGTGAACAGGGCGCCGAAGAAGAACACCGCGACCACCCAGTGGATCACCCGGGAGGCGAGACGATGCCGGACGATCTCGTCGCCGATCACCACGTCTTCGCGGCCGCGGGCCACCTGGATGGCGGTGGGGCCCGCGGCCCGAGTCGATCCGGGGATGCGGAGCTCGCTCATACCTCACCTCCGGTCTCCCGCGAGCTGTCCTTCGGCTTCTTCGGCCCGAACGCCATGAAGTGCCCGATGGCGCCGAAGATGGCGGCCGCCATGGCCACGAAGCCGATGGGGTGGAGCACGCGCTTCCATACGCTGACGGTGGTCGGCACCGTCGGGTCCTTGGGCAGCCCGTACCACTCGGGATGGTCGCCGTGCTTGAGCACGGTGATCACTCCCGTGCCACCCACTCCCTGCGGGTCGTAGTACGACGCCTGGGCGAAACCGTCGCCGTGCAGCTGCTCGACGCGGTGCTTCGCCACCTCCAGCAGCGCCGTCTTGTCGCCGAACTGCAGGCACCCGGTCGGGCACGCCTTGATGCAGGCCGGCTCCAGGCCCACCGAGACGCGATCCACGCAGAGGGTGCACTTCGCCATCTTGTTCGTGGCTTGCGCGTAACGGGGCACGTCGAAGGGGCAGCCGGTCTCGCAGAGGCCGCAGCCGATGCACTTCTCGGGGTCGACGTCGACGATCCCGTTCACGTACTGCACGATGGCGCCGGGCGCGGGGCACGCCTCGAGACAGCCCGGCTCGTCGCAGTGCATGCACTGGTCCTTGCGCATCAGCCATTGCAGCCCGTGGTCCTGCGTCTCCACCTCCCGGAACTTGATCAGGTTCCAGAAGTTGGCGGTCATCGTTGGCAGGGTCTGATAGGTGCCGTGCTGCGGGCCTGAGGTCTGCGCGTTCGGCAGGTCGTTCCACTCCTGGCAGGCGACCTCGCAAGCCTTGCAGCCGATGCAGGTGCTGGTGTCGATGTACTTCGCCACCGTCGCCATCTTGCGCAGCCCGGTCCCGCCGCCCCGCAGGGAGGCCGATGAGCGGCGGATCTCGAGTCCTTGGAGTGCCATCAGACGTTCTCCCCGGTGGCCTTCTCCACCTGCACGAGGAAGGTCTTGAACTCAGGTGTCCAGGTGTTCGGGTCCATCGCGCTCGGGGTGAGGAGGTTGGCGAGCGGTCCCGCGTGCTTCGGATCCCCGGCGTAGCCCCAATGGATGGGGAAGCCGATCTGCCAGACCTTCTTGCCGCCGAGATTCATCGACAGGATGCGCTTGGTGACCACCGCGGGTCCAACGATGCTTCCCCGGGCCGAGGTCACCTTCACCTTGCTGCCGTTCGCGATGCCCTTCTCCTTGGCCAGCTCCTCCGGGATCTCGAAGAAGAACTCCGGCTGGACCTCGTTGAGGCGCCCGTTGATGTGGTGCTTGGTCCAGTAGTGGAAGTGCTCGGTCAAGCGGTAGGTGGTGCACACGATCGGGAACTGGTCCCGGCCGCCGTACTTGTCCTTGTCGGTGGAGAACTTCTTCGACACGGGGTTCGACGTCACCTTCGCGTGCAGGACGTTGTCGACCGGCGCCTCGATCGCCTCGTAGTGCTCGGGGAACGGCCCGTCATTGAGCACCGGCGAATAGAGCCGTCCCACGCCCTCCGGCAGCATGATGAAGGCGCCGAACTGCCCGGGCGGGGAGTCCGGCTTTATGTCCGGGACATCGCCCACCCACTTCTCGCCGTTCCAGACGATCCCCGGCCGGGTCGGATCCCAGGGCTTTCCGTCCTTGTCCGCGGAGGCCCGGTTGTACATGACGCGCCGGTTCGCCGGCCAGGAGAAGGCCCACTCGTGGAACATGCCGAGCCCAAGCGGGTCGGCGTTGTTCCGCCGCGCCGCCAGGTTGCCCGCGCTGCTGTAGACGCCGGAATGCAGCCAGTTGCCGCACATCGTGGTGCCGTCGTCCTGCAACTGCGCGAACCCATCCACCTGCTCGCCCTTCTTCTTGATGATCTTGGTCGGGTCCTTGGGATCCTTGATGTCGTCCAGCGCCTTGCCGTTGATCTCCTTCAGGACCTCTCCCAGGTCGGGAGCGTACGGGTTCGTGTAGCCCCAGTCGATCGCGAGCACCGCCTCCGGCAGCGCCCCGCCGTCCTTCCTGTACAAGTCGCGGACGGCGAGGAAGATGCGGGCCAGGACCTCCTGGTCGCTCTTCGCCTGCCCCGGCGGATCGATCGCCTTCCACTTCCACTGCATCCAGCGCGACGAGTTGGTGAAGGTGCCGTCCTTCTCGGCGAAGTTCGCCGCCGGCAGCTGATACACGGTGGTCTGGATGTCCTTGGGCGCCGCCCCGCCGTACTCCTTGGGCGCCTTCCAGAAGGTCGCACTCTCGTTCTCGAAGTTCTCGACCATCACCAGCCACTTCAGCTTCGAGAGCGCGGCCACCATCTTCGGCGAGTTCGGGCCGGTGCCCACCGGGTTCATGCCGAAGGAGATGAGGCCCTCCGGCCCGGGCTCCTTGCCGCCCGCGCGCGTCGACGAGCCGCGGTACATGTCGTCGAAGAGGTACATCCAGGAGTAGTTGCCGTCGACCTTCGGCATCAGCGCGTAGTTGTAGTCGTTCTCCTTCGTCGCGGTCCGTCCGTAGTACGCCTTGAGCAGGCTGACCATGAACTTGGGATAGTTCTGCCAGTAGTTCATCGATGCCCAGGACTGCTTGTTGAGCGTCGTCGGCGGGCCCTTCTCGAGGTACTCCGCCAGCGTCTGGGTGGCGCCGGTCGGCGTCTTCAGATAGCCGGGGAGGATCTCGAAGGTGCCGCCCATGTCGGTGGCGCCCTGGATGTTCGAGTGGCCGCGCAGCGCGTTCACGCCGCCCCCCGGACGTCCGACGTTCCCGAGCAGGAGCTGCAGCATCGCGGCCGCGCGGATGATCTGCACGCCGGTGGAATGCTGCGTCCATCCCAGGGCATAGAGGATGGTGCCGACCCTCTCCGGGTTGCCGGTCGAGGTGACCGCTTCCGCGATCTTGATGAACTGGTCCTTTGGCGTCCCGCAGATCTGCTCGACCATCTCCGGCGTGTAGCGGCTCACGTGCTGCTTGAGCAGCTGGAACACGCAGCGCGGGTTCTGCAGAGTCTCGTCGACCATGTACGCGTTTGTCTTGGGATCCGCCTGGTACTGCCAGGCGTTCTTGTCGTACTCGGCCTTGGTCTGGTCGAAGCCGCTGAAGAGGCCTTCGGTGAACTGGAACTTCTCACCGATCACGTACGGCGCGTTGGTATGCAGCTTCACGTAGTCTTCGTGGAAGCGCTTCTTCTCGATCGCGTACCGCATGATGCCGCTGAGGAACGCGATGTCCGTTCCTGCCCGCAGCTGCGCGAAGATGTCGGCGACCGCCGCCGTGCGCGTGAAGCGCGGGTCCACCACCACGATCTTCGCGTTGCGGTTCTTCTTCGCCTCGATCGCCCACTTGAACCCGCAGGGATGGTTCTCGGCCGGGTTCCCGCCCATCACGAACACCAGATCGGTGTTCTTGATGTCGGTCCAGCCGTTGGTCATTGCCCCGCGGCCGAACGTGGCGGCCAAACTGGCCACCGTTGGACCGTGTCAAACTCTTGCTTGGGTATCTCGATACGGGATCCCCAGGCCGGCGATGGCCTTGAGCATGAGGAAGTTCATCTCGTTGGTGTCGGTGCAGCCGCCGATCATCCCCATGCCGGGAGCGCGGTTCACCACCTCGCCCTTCGCGTTCTTCGCCACGAAGGTGCGGTCGCGCGTGTCCTTGATGTGGCGCGCGATCTCGCTGATCGCCTTGTCCCAGGAGATCGGCTCCCACTTGTCCGAACCCGGCCTGCGGACCTGGGGACTGGTGAGGCGGCTCGAGCTGGTGATGTCGTCGCGCAGCGTGATGCCCTTGGGACAGAGCGTGCCGCGGTTGATGGGGTGGTCGGGGTCGCCCTCGACGTGCACCACGGACGGCTTCACGTTCTTGGACTTGTCGCCGAGCGTATGGATGATCACGCCGCAGGAAACGGAGCAGTACGGACAGGTGCTCCTCGTCTCCGTGGTCCGGGCGATCTTCAATTCGCGCATTTCCGCGCGCGCCTGCCTGAGATCGAACCC
>VBKQ01000132.1 GCA_005879505.1 Deltaproteobacteria bacterium | reverse complement strand
CAGCAGAAGCGATACCGAGGTCGTGCTGCGCGCATACCTCGAGTGGGGCGAGGAATTCGCCGAGCACGTCCACGGCATGTTCGCCGTGGCGATCTGGGACTCCCGGCGGCGCAAGCTGGTGCTCGCCCGGGACCGGCTGGGCAAGAAACCCCTCTACTACGCCCTGCGCGGTTCGCGCCTGATCTTTGCCTCCGAGCTCAAGGCCCTGGTGGCGCATGGCGGCGTTGCGCGCGAGCTCGACCACGAGGCGCTGGTCCAGTATCTGGCCTGCGAGTACGTGCCGGCCCCCGGCACCATCCTTCGCCATGTGCGCAAGCTCCCGGCGGCGCACGTCGCGGTCCTGGATGACCGCGGATTCCGCCTCCGTCGGTACTGGGAAGTGCCGGGACCCTCGGAGCAGCGCGTCTCAGCCGCTGATGCGGCGAGCGAGCTGCTCCGGCTGCTCGACGCGGCCGTGGCGAAGCGTCTGGTGGCCGACGTGCCCGTCGGCGTGTTCCTCTCCGGCGGAATCGATTCCACGTCCATCGCCGCGCTCGCGGTGCGGCACAAGAAGCCACTGCAGACGTTCTCCATCGGATTCGTCGAGGAGAGCTTCGACGAGTCGCCTTGGGCGCAACTCGCCGCCTCGCGGCTCGGCACCGAGCACGTGTCCCAGAAGTTCTCCGGCCAGGACTGCCTGGATCTGATCCCGGCGGCGGCCGCGCAGCTCGACGAGCCCTTCGCGGATCCGAGCTTCTTGCCTACCCTGCTGCTCTCGCGCTTCACCCGCCGCCACGTGACGGTGGCCCTCGCCGGCGACGGCGGCGACGAGCTCTTCGCTGGCTACGATCCGTTCCTCGCCCATCGGCCTGCCTCGGTCTTCGCGCGCGTCCCCAGGGCCTTGCGGGGCGCGGTGCAGACGATGGTGCATCTACTCCCCGCCTCGCCGCGGAACATGAGCCTGGATTTCCGGCTCAAGCAGTTCCTCCGCGGCGTCGACGCTCCGCCTTCGCTGCGGCACGCCTCGTGGATCGCCTCGTTCCTGCCCGCCGAAATCGCCGGGGTCTTGCATCCGGAGCTGCGCGCGCTCGCGTCGGCGGAAGTGGCGTTCCGGCAAGTGCTGGAAGACGCCGCCCGGACCGGCGCCCGGCCGGGCTCGGTGGACGAAGCGCTGCGGTACTACCTGACGCGCTATCTCGCCGACGACATCCTGGTGAAAGCGGACCGGGCATCGATGGCGGCCTCGCTGGAGCTGCGCGCGCCTTACCTGGACACAGGGGTGGTGGAGTTCGCCGCGCGCCTGCCCTGGCGGTTGAAGATGTCGTTCACGCGCACGAAGGTGATCCTGAAGCGCGCGCTCCGCGGCATCGTGCCGGACGAGATCCTTCGCCGCCCCAAGAAGGGATTTGGCATTCCGGTCGCCGCCTGGATCCGCGGACCGCTTCGTCCCCTCTTCGAGGAGCTGCTCTCGGAGAGCGCTCTGCGCGACGCCGGAGTCTTCGACGCGGCCGCAGTACGCTCGCTGCTGCGCACGCACCTCGAAGGCCGCGCCGACTTGCGCAAGCCGCTCTGGACCCTGCTCATGTTCCAGCTCTGGCGCAAGCACCATGCGCAGGCGGTCTCGTTGCGGAGCGCCGCTTGAAGCGCGTGCTGGTCACCGGCGGGGCGGGCTTCATCGGTTCTCATCTCGTGAAGGCGCTGCTGGAGCGCGGCGACGAGATCGTCATCGTCGACAACTTCGATCCCTTCTATCCGGAACGGCTGAAACGGCGTTCGCTGGACGGCCGGGCGCGGCTGTTCGAGGCGGACATCCGCGACCAGGACGCGATGCACCGCGCGTTCCGCGACGTCCGGCCCGATGCGGTGGTGCACCTCGCCGCGCTCGCGGGCGTGCGGCCCAGCCTGGAACGGCCGTCCGCGTACATGGACGTGAACGTGCGGGGCACGGCCAGCCTGCTCGAGGCCGCGCGCGATGCCGGCACCCGGCGCTTCGTTCTCGGATCCAGCAGCTCCGTCTACGGCGCCCACGCGGAGTCGCCGTTCCGGGAGACGGCCCGCGTCGACTCGCCGGAAAGCCCGTACGCCGCGAGCAAGGTCGCCTCCGAGGTGCTGGCGAGGACCTTCCACAACCTCTACGGCATCGAGGTCGCTGCGCTGCGCTTCTTCACGGTGTACGGGCCGCGCCAGCGTCCGGATCTCGCCATCCACAAGTTCTCGCGCCGCATGCTCGCCGGCCAGCCGCTTCCCTTCTATGGCGACGGCTCCACGCGCCGGGACTACACCTGGGTGGACGACATCATCGCTGGCGTCGTCGCCGCGTGCGACGTTCCCCTGCGATTCGACGTCTTGAACCTCGGCGGCGCGCAGACGACTTCACTGGCCGAGCTGGTGACCCTGCTCGAGGAGACGCTCGGCGTGCGGGCGATTCTCGATCGGCAGCCGGCGCAGCCGGGCGACGTCCCGCTCACTAGCGCGGACGTGACGCACGCGGGCGAGGTGCTCGGGTACCGCCCCGGAACGCCCATCCGCGCGGGCCTGCGGAAATTCGCCGAGTGGATCAAGGGCGAGGGACGCGACTGGGTCTAGCGTTCCTGTTGCTGGACCAGAGGTCCGGGCGTCGGCGGCTCGTCGTCCGGGAAGGGCACCTCGCCCGGCAGCAGCCGATAGACCTTCACCACGTCGCGCCCGCCGATCTGTTCGACGTGCCAGGGCGTACGCCGTGAAAGGTTCGCAACGGCGTCCTCGTTGACGAAGTACAACCGCCCCACCTGCACCACCACGTAGCAGACGCGGCCGGAATGGCAGGCCCGGCCATGGCGCATGAGCGAGAGCTGGAGGTCCCGGCGGCGCGCCGCATCCAGGTAGATCTGCGCCGGCCAGTCGATCTCCGTCGACAGCTCGGCGCCATGCTCGGCGTGGTCAGCGACGTAATCCACCGCCTCGCGGAACCCGGCGTCGAAATAGTCGCAGTGAGGGAAGTACCACTGCAGGCGGGCGTCGCCGCCGCCGAGCGGCGAGATGTACGTGCGGTAATGCGGCGCGTGCGCGATGGCCGCCAGCGCCTCGCTGCCGGGAAGGAGCAAGACCGCCGCTGCCGCCGCTGCCCAGCGCGGCCCGGGGAGCCGGAGTCGCTCGACGAGGCCCGCGGCCGCGGCGCCGGCGAAGATGAGGAAGGCCGGCAGCACGCTGATGAAGAAGCGCCCCCACTTCGATCCGGAGACCGAGTGCACGAGGAACCAGATCGCCACCCAGGACAACATGAGCTTGTGCGCAGGCCTGCGCTGGACGAGCGCGAAGCCGAGACCCACCAACGCGCAAAGGAGTGTCGCGGGCGCGAGCTTGACCGCCGCGAACACCGCATAGAACCACGGCGGCGTGCCCCCGAGGCCGTATTCGAGCAGGTTGTGGTAGATGCGCCCCATGAAGAAAAGCGACCCGTGCACGGTTTGCTGCCCGGTGGTGTAGGTCTTCGCGTACTCCCAGGTGCTGGGTAGCAGCGGCGACCAGTTCAGGCACAGCCACAAGCCGATCGCCACGGCGATCAGCTGCAGCCAGCGCCGCAGCGGCACGCGCCACCGGCTCTCGCGCCGCACCCAGAAGTAGAACACGACGGGAATCGGCGTGAGGAAGAAGAAGTACTTGGAAGCCAGCATCCCGGCCAGAGACGCCGCGGCGTACAGCTCCCAGCGCCGCGGATCGCGCCCGTCGTCCGCCGCCGCCTTGGCTTCCGCGATGCACCAGAGCAGGAGCATGAGAAAGAGACCGAGCAGCGTGTCTTCCTTCGCCACCCGCTGGTACCCGATCAGCGTGACCGAGCATGCGGTGAGGGCGGCCGCGATCAGCGCGGCCGTGCGTCCGAAGAGCCGCCGCGCGAGCAGCGCGACCACCAGCACCGACGCGCCACCGGCGAGCGCATTCGGGAGGCGCGTCATCGTCTCGGCTGCCCAGCCGAAGTGCGATCCGATGCTGATCGACGCGGCGATCAGCCACTTCATCAGCATCGGGTGCTCGACGTCGTCGCCCGAGAAGATACCCTTCAAATACCGGTTCGCCGCCAGCCACTTGTGGACTTCGTCGTCGGCGAACCCCTCCGCGGAAAGACCGCGCAAGCGCAGCCAGAGCCCGATCACGACCAGCGCGGCGAGCGCGACCGCGGCCGCCCGCCCCCAACGTACGGTGCGGCCGCGTAGCTGTTCGGGAGTACCGTCCATCGCGCGCAGCCCTTCTACCTGCGAATCGCCGTGTCTGCCAAGGACTGGCGCATTTCAACCCTCCCGCTACGCTGACTCTCAGCGTGCTCCGCACCTCGTCCAACCTGGCGGCGCTCTGCGTGCTGCTCATCTGCGCAGGGACCGCCGGTGAGGAAACGCGGCCGCTGCAGACGGCGCCGATCGACGTCCATTCGTTCCGGGTCCTGGAGAACTACTCCGGGCCGGTGAGCTACTACAAGCTCGTCGAGGACCCTGCGCAGCCGTTCATCCGCGCGGTCTACCGGCCGCCGCTCGAGACCGTGACGCTCGGCGCCGAGGTCCCCGACAACTTGCGCCAGCGCACCCGGCGCGTGCGCTGGAAGTGGCGCGCGCAGGTCCTGCCGAAGGGTGGAAACGAGTGCAAGGGCGGATTCGGCGATTCCGCGGCGGTCGTCTACGTGTCCTGGAAACGCGGGCTCAAGTGGTACTCGATCAAGTACGTCTGGAGCACGGAGGCCGAGAAGGGCCGCGTCTGCGACCAGAGGCGGAACCTCTTCGTCGTCCAGGACACCGTGATCCTGGAGACCGGCGGGCCCGTCGGCGAATGGCGCGAGGAGGAGGTCGATCCCTCCGCCGAGTTCCGCGCGCACTTCGAGGGGGGAAACCCCAACGCCGGCGTGCCGGACCTGGTCGGTCTCGGCATCATGAGCGACGGCGATCAGACGAACTCCATCTCCGCGGCCGACTACACGGGATTCGAGCTTCGCTATTAGGAGCCGAGCAGGAGTCATCCGGGGTCGGGCTCCGCCGCCACGGGCAGCTCGGGGCGGCGGAACCGGAACAGGCTCTGCCTGCCGAACAGCGTCTCGCCCTCGAGCACCAAGACCAGGACGCCGCCGACGAAGCCCGGCACGACCTGCGTCAAGTGGTAGAGGAAGATGAAGGCCAGCGCGGCCTCCTTGGGGATTCCGAAGGCGATGAGCGCCAGCGTGCCGCCGGCTTCGAACGATCCGGCATTGCCGGGCGAAGGCACGGCCGTGGCGACGTTGAAGGCGGTGAGCGCGGCGAATGCCTGCATGGCCGAGAGGTCGAGCCCGAGCGCATGCCCCGCCACGGCGATGACAAAAGTCTCCCAGAGCCAGGGCAGCGGCGCGATCACGGTCTCCACCAGCAGCAGCCGCTTCCAGCGGTTCGCGGCAAATCCGTCGCGCAGATTCGTCAACCAGCGCGGGCCGCGGCGCACCAGACCGCTGCCCATCAGCGCCAGCAGGACCCCGACGCCCACGACGATGCCTCCGATCAGGAGCAGGGCGCGGAAGAGCCATGACGGGGGCGAGCCGAAAAGGCAGAGGATCGGGAACGCGGCCACCCAACCCCACTTGTCGCTCCAGAAATCGACGATCTCGGTCCCCAGCAGTTTTGCCCGGGAGATGCCGGTGCGCTTGCCCAGGTACTGCACCCGCAGCAGGTCGCCGCCGCGCGCCGGCAGCAGCACGTTGAAGAAGAAGCCGACCATGAGGGCGCGCAATGCCTGGCCGTAGTTCAGGTCGAGCACGGGGCGCATCACGACCCACCAGCGCAGCGCCTGCAGGGCCATCAGTACCAGCCCGCCGACCGCCGCGATGAACAGCGGCTCCTCCGCCACGCCGTGCAGCGACGAGACCAGCTCCCGCTGCGAAACTCCCAGATAGAGGATCACTGCCGCGGCGGCGAAGACTCCCGCGAACAGACCGCCGACGGTGCGCAACCAGAGCCGGTCCGTCACAGCAGTCCCGCCAGCTCGCCGAGGCGGCGCAGCGTGATCGGGGCCTGCGGCTCGGAGCGGCAGGCATCGAAGCACGCGCCGCAGTTCGGTCCGGCATAGGCGCCGGGGAGGAAGTCCGAGTAATGCGCGACCGGCTGCAGCTCGGCGCAGGGCTGCACCATGCCCTTGGGCGTCACGTGGATCATGATCTTGCCGGCCTGGCATCCGTCGATCCGGCGCTTCTCGTAGAACTCGGGGAGCGTCTGGAAGAAGTAGTCGGAGGTCATCACGTTCCCGAGCTCGCGCTTGAGCTCGATCAGGCGCCGGCACACGGCCTTGAACTCGGACATCTTGTCCTTCGAGACCATGTGCGACTGGTTGCCGTTCTTCAGGTCGTTGTACCCGGAGAACGCGATGTTGATTCCCCACTTGTGCGCGAGGCGCACGAGCGGCTCCGCGTCGTGCATGTTGTCGACCATCAGCATGGAGGCGAAGGTGAAGCAGTTGTACCCCTCCGCCACCATCCTCGGGATAGTGTGTTCCAGGCGCTCGAACAGGCCGGGGATGCCGCGCTCCCGGTCTTGACGGGCGTCGGGATAGTTCATGGAGATGTTGATCTGGTTGACGCCGGCGGCGGCCAGTTCCTCGATTTTCGATCGAGTGAGAAAGCCGCCGTGCGTGAGGACGGTGATGTAGCGGAACCCGGGAAGCTCCTTGATCTGGCGGACCAGCGGGACCAGGTCCCGGCGCAGCATCGGCTCGCCGCCGGTGAAGACCACGACCAGCGGGTCGAAACGGCGGACCACGTCGGTGAAGTCCGTCATCTCGTCGCGATCGCTGATCTTCCAGTAGTCGCAGAAATCGCAGCGGGCGTTGCAGCGCTTGGTGACTTCGATGGAGACCGTGAGCGGGCGCTTGTTGAAGGTGACGTCCAGGAACTTGCCCGCTGCGCGGAGCTTCTCCAGCGGGCTCAAGGCTATCTTCATTCCGTACCCCTGAAAGCGCGCACCGTTAGCATCTGACAGCCCTTCTGGCAACGTTGACGCGTTGCGCGGTGAGGCCCGAGCGGAGACTGCCCTCAACCGGTGGCGGACACAAAAAAATCGAGCAGGAGCCGGGCAGCCGAGCGCCAGGAAGAAGGGTGGGTCGGTCCTTGTGCGATGCTCTGCAGACGCCGCAGTTGCTCGGCGGGCAGCCGCTTGTCGCGCCACGATTTCCCGGACATCTCGGCGGAGAGCTCGCGGATCAGGGCTTCCTCGCCACGGACTGCGGCCCTCGCCTCGGCCGCGGCGCAGAGCCGGTCCACGGCTTCCGGCCGGTCCTCGAAGATGGATTGCAGCCTCGAGGCGAACGCGCTGCTCGCGGGACGCGCCCGCGATGGGGGCCGCAGCTCCGACGAAGGGAGCACCGGGCCTTGCCAATCGAAGTCATCATCGTCCCAGCGGTCGTTCCGGGGAATCCGCTTGCCGCGCGCATCGAACCGCAGATCGTCCGGTTCGCGCCCAGGCAGCCCGGGAATGGGCAGCGTGCGCCGAGGCGGAGCGTCGTCCTTGGTCTGGATCTTCGGGCGCCTCGGTTCTGCCGCGGCGGCAGCCGGCGAGCGCGCTGGCACTGGTTCCATCGGCTTGGGCACGGTCGCGGCGGGGACTTCCACGACGGCGCCGATCGGCTTGCGGAACGGGGAGCGCCGGATGGGTGGCCCCAGCGTCCTCGCTGCCGGTCCCTTTGCCTGCGTTTTCCCCGCCTGCGTCGAAGATGTCGATCTCTTCAGCGCCGAGGGGCTTGCCGCCGCATCTTTCGGCTCGATCGCCGAAGTCTCTTGCTCCGCTTCGCGGATCATCGGCGCGAACGCGTCCGGAAGATTGGGCGGCCAGGAGGGAGCGAGGCCCATCCGCTTCGCTGCCGCGGGCGCGCGGCGATGGCCGGCGCAGGTCTGCTCCAGCAGGCGCTTCCAGCCGACCTTGTGGCCTTGCGGCAGCTCTGCGATCCCGAGTGCGAATCTGGCAGCCGCGGCGCCGGCGTGCAGCTCGTGGGCGCCCGACAGCAGCTCCTGGACCCGGACCTGTCCGACGGCGGATGCCGCAGCATGGACAGCGCGGGCGAACGCGCCCGCCGCGAGCGTGATCTGCGCCGGGTCGCCCTCGAGCTGCAGCGCCGCGGGGAGGCCCGATTCGACGAGCCTGCGGGCCGCGCTCCCTAGCCTCGGATCGGTGACCAGATCGCCGGCCCCGATGAACAGGTGGGCGACGAACGGGGGCTCGATGCCAGCCTCGAGCAGGCACCGGGTAGCCGCGAGCCGCGAGCTCTTCGGGACGCGCAGATCGCACGCCACCTCCAGCAACACCGCGCCTGCTTCGCCGTGCTCGGCGAGCTCTCTCTGCTCAGCGGGGGATGCGGAAAGAGAATTCGCGAGCGCGGCCAACGCGCCGGCCTCGCGGTGACGCAGCTCGCGCAGGTAGTCGTCGAGGCTCTTCCAGTCGCCGGCGCGGTCCTGCCGCAGCGTCGCCAGGATGGCCACTACCGCCTTCGCCCCATCGTCGCCAGGGTCCCGCGCGAAAACGCCCACAGATGCAGGAGGAAGGCGGTGCCCCACCCGAGGGCCACCCACTGCACCCAGAATCGATCCGGGGAGAAGCGCCGGTTCAGGGCCGCGCAGACCAGCAGACCCGAGATCATCACCAGCGCGTGGATGGTGAGCAGGGTGCGGTGGTGCTCGCGGATCAGGAACCCCTTGCCGGGCATGGGCAGCTTCTTACCGCGAAAACGAGAGGACGGTGTGCCCTCGGGTGAGCTGGTCGGCCCCGACGTGGAACAAGAGGACGGCGAGCAGCGCCCAGGCACTGCGGCTTCCGCGCAGGTGAGGGCGAATGCGGTCGAGCAGCGCCAGCGAGGCCGCACATTCCAGGGCGAACGGCAGGTACCCGAGGTAACCCGGCAGCGGCATCTCGAACAGCCTGGGCCGCTCGAAGTACGGGATGGTGTAGATCCATCCGCGCGCGCAACGCCAGTTCAGCCCTTCCCAGAGCAGCCCCAGTGGCAGGCCGACAGCCATGATCCGCAGGGGAACGCGCACTCCCGCGAGCGCTTCCGCCAACGGCCAGAGCAAGATCCAGGCGAACGGGAACGCGTAGCGGGGAAAGGCGAGCGCGGCGAGCAGCATCGCAACGGCTGCCGCAATCCTCCACATCCGGCCGGCGCGCAGCGGAACCGGCCGCCCCTCGGGAACGTGCACGAGGCCGAGCCGTACCGCGGGTAGGACGGTGGCGAAGCAGATCGCCGCAAACGCGTTCCCCGCCCACGGATCCGGTGAGACGCCGACGTACCACCAGTTCCGCAGGCGCAGGTCCAGCAGCTCGAACAGATCCCAGAAGACGACGCTCGCCGCGCCGGTGGCGATCCAGTCCCCTGGCGTGGCCAGCGGCGTTGCGCCGCGTCTCCATCGGGCAAGGCCGTCGAGCGCCACCAGCACCCCGGCCCACGCCAGCGGAAACCGGACCAGGTCGGCCGCAACGCTGAAGTGCGAGGCGGCGAGGATGCCGGCGATCACGCCCAGGCCGCAGAGGAATTCGATCACGCGCCGACCCTACACGAAGCGCGAGCGCCGGATCCCTGGAGAGGACCCGGCGCCCGCATCGCAGCCCGCACCCGGAGAGCGAGCCGCGGCCCCGCAACTACTTCGGCGTCGTCGTCTGATCGCCGCTGTTCGCCTTGCCCTGCTCGGTGGTGCCGCTGGACTGATTCTGGCTCGGGTTGGCGGCTGCGTTGCCGGACGAGTTGGCCGAGCTCGAGTCCGTGTTCATCGAGGCTCCGCTCGAGGTGCTGCTGCCCTTCGAGTGCCTCCTGGCGCGCCCCATCACTTCGATCTTGTCGGCGCGGTTCGACGCCGGGTCGAAGCTGGCGCGGACCTGCGTGCCTTCGCGGATGGCCGAGATGCCGGCGGCCACCGGCTGTCCGCGGCGGAGCACCTGCGTCTGCGAGTCCACGGTCAGCGTCACGCCGCCGGCGGCCTGGTCGAGCGTGATGCTGTTCTGGTCGACGCGGGCGACCGAGCCGGTCACGGTCCGGAGGTTGCCCTGGTCCGGCGAGGTGCCGGCCGTGGCGCCGGGCCCGGTGCTGCCGACTGCGCCGGAGCTCTGGTCTTTGGTTCCGCTCTGGCTGTAGGTCGAGCTTCCCGTCGTATCCTGCGAGCTCGAGCCCGTGTCGGTCTGGCTGGAAGCAGCGCCGGCATTCGCGGCCGGGCCGCTGGTGACTGCGCTCTGGCTCGAGCCGGACTGATCAGGCGTCGAGGCGGTACCTGTGCCCGTCGCTCCGGTGTTGCTCGTTTGCGACGAGCTGGTGTCGCCCTGGTTGGACGCCGTCGCCGCGCCGCTCGACGGCTGGCTCGCCGAACCCTGCGCGTTCGTATCGGTGCCGGTGCTGTTGTTCGCGCTGCTGGCGGTCGAAGTGGTCGCGGTGCCCTGCGCATTCGCCTGCGTGCCGGCAGTCGAGCCGGTCGTCTCGACCGTTCCGGACTTGCCTTCATTCGACGACGTGCGTGTGCTCTTGCTGCTGCTGCTGCAGCCGAAGACCAGCGCGGCCGCGAGCGCGAGACCATATGCGTACTTCATCTGGTGCCTCCTCAAGGGGGTTTTTTCGCGGCGCTTTTCTCGGAGGCGCCGCATGAACGCCGGGAAATCCCCGCCGCTTCGCAGAGGTAGCCATCGCGCCGACTCCACGGAAGCTTCTCAGCCGCCCGGTTTGTCCCGCAGTGGACGTGCTAGAAGGCGCTGTGCTCGCACGTTGTCCGAGCTGCCGCAATACGTTCAGCACGGATCGACCGGGACGCCAGGATTGTCCCGTTTGCGGCAAGCCGCTGGTCGTCCCCGAGCCGCCGGCCGCCTCTCCAGCGGCCGGCACCGGCGATCTGGGGCTCGAGCCGTCAGGGACTCCTTGGGAACGGCGCGCAGAGCTGGGATTCTTCACGGCTTGGATGCAGACACTGCAGCAGGCGCTCCTCGAGCCGGCGAAGCTGTTTGCTTCGGCAAGGCGCGACAAAGGCGCCGCCCAACTCGGATTCGCCGTGCTCAATACCTCGGTGTTCTGGGCGCTCGGGCAGATCCTGGAGCGGCCTCTGCTGATCGGACAACGCGATCAGCTGCGGCGCGTCCTCGAGGGGATGTCGGGCAATCCCGACGTGGCCCCGATGGTCGAACGGCTGCTCAAGGCGCAGCTGCTGGCCAGCTCGCCTTCATGGGTCGTGGCGCTCGCGCTGCTGACGCCGGTATTCACGTTCGTGCTCCTCTACGTCAATGCCGCGGTGACGCACGGCATCGCCGCCATCCTCGGACAGGCAAAGCGCGGATTCCCCGCCACCTTCGCGGCCTGCGCATACGCTTGCGCTCCACTGGTGCTCCTCGCAATCCCTGCGTGCGGATCCATCGTGGGCCTGATCTGGCTCGTGGCGCTCACCGGGATAGGGATGAAGGTCACCCATCGCATCTCGGCGGCCGGCGCTGCGGCGTCCGTGCTGGCGCCGTACTTCGTGCTCTGCTGCCTGATGTTCGTTGCGATCGGAACGCTGACGCTGGCCCTGCGACGGGCCGTAGGACAGCCGTGATCGTCCGCGCCGGACGCCCGTCGGTGCATGCGCTGGCGCTCGCCGGCGTCGCGGTCCTGCTGCTCGCGGCCGCCGCTGCGCTGCCGCTCGACACCGCGCCTCTGGCTCTGCTCGCATGTCCGTTCCGGGCCGCGACCGGATTGCCCTGTCCTGGGTGCGGCGCCACCCGGGCCTTTCATTTTGCCGTCCGCGGCCGCTTCGGCGACGCGCTTGCCTTCAGTCCGCTTGCGACCGCGATCGCTGCCGCCTCCGGCCTGCATGCGGTCTGGACCATGTTGCGTCTCGCCGGTCTTCCTTTCGCTCTCCGGTTGGAGGACACGCCGCGGGCGCGTTGGCTGGCCGCGATCGCGATCGTCGCCAACTGGATCTTCGTCTCCGTGCAGGGGCGCGTGTGAGTTGGCTTTGGGCCCTCGGCGCATACCTGTGCGGGTCGATCCCGTTCGGACTGCTGATCTCCAAGGCAGTGACCGGCGCAGACGTACGCGCCGTGGGCTCGGGAAACATCGGCGCGACCAACGTGGCGCGCGCCGCTGGCAGACCTGCTGCGATCGCCACCCTTTTTCTCGACGCGCTGAAAGGCATCGTGCCGGTGCTCCTCGCCGCGCGCACGCCGCAGGCCCCGCCGATGCTGGCTTCGGTGTGTGCTTTCGCCGCGGTGCTCGGCCACTGCTTTCCGGTGTGGCTGCGGCTGCGCGGAGGGAAAGGGGTAGCCACCGGCCTCGGCGTCGCGCTCGCGCTCGCCCCTTGGGCGGCGGCCGCGGGCGCGGCGACCTGGCTCGCGGCTTACAAGCTCCTGCGGATCTCCAGCGTCGGTTCCCTGGCGGGAGTGTTGGTCGCGCTGGGCGTCGCCTTGCTGACCGCCGACCGCTACGCCGTCTACGGCCTGCTCGGCGTGGCGCTCCTCATCATCCTGCGCCATCTGCCGAACATCCGCCGCCTCCTCGCCCGCCAGGAAGGCTAGAGAGTCCCCGCACGCGCGCACGTGTCTTGTGGGCGGCGCCGCACGGGCCCACCGTGCCCTCGGCGACCTCGAGAGGAAGAGCAGATGCCTACATATGATCGCACGCACGGCACGACCAGCGCTCCGAGCGAGGCCGACTCGCGCCTCGACCGTCCCCTGCGTCTGGACTGGAGCGCGCTCTTTGGCGGCACGCTGATCGGCTGGGGAATGATGCTGGTCCTCGCGCTGGTGGCGATGGCCGTCGGCCTCGCCGTCATCGACCCGTTCGTCGCGCGGCCCGCCGCGTCCAACGCCGGCGCTGCAATCTGGGGAGGAATCAGCGCCATCATCGCCTCCTTCATCGGCGCCTTCGCCATCATCCGCTTGTCCGGCGATCGGCGTCGGAACGAGAGCCTGATGCACGGCACGGTGTCATGGAGCATGTCGATGCTGCTCGCCGGCATGATCGCGCTGTACGTCTCCGGCGTCGCCGCCTTCTCCCGCACGCCGGTGAACAACACCGCCCTGCATCGGGGCACGCGCGGGCAGACGGCGGCGCTGGTCGAGACCACCGGCAACGGGCCGCTGGTGGCGGCCTTCGCCACCGCCGGCGCGGTGCTCGCCCTGGTGGGGTCGCTGCTCGGTGCGCTGGCCGCCGCCAGCCGGTCGAGCGGGGTACCGTTCTCGGACGAGTTCCGGCCGAAACGGCGCCAGCAGAATGGCCACCGGGCGGCGAGCCCGATGGTCAGGGAGACGGAGGTTCGCAGGGACGAGACGACGATCCTGCCGCCGACGCAATGAGGCAGCGGATCAGCCGATCTCTTCGTTGAATCCCTTCTCGAACAGTTCCGCAATCGCATCCGCGCATTGTTGGGCCTGCTCGCCTTCGGCCCGTACGGTGACGGAGGTGCCCATGGGCGCGGCCAGCATCAGCACGCCCATGATGCTCTTGCCGTTGACCGGCTGACCGTCCTTCACCAGCGTGAGCTCGCAAGGAAACCGGTTGGCGGTCTGCACGATCAGCGCGGCGGGACGGGCGTGGACGCCCAGCTTGTTGCGCACCGTGCAAGTCTTTTCGACCGTCTCGTCGGCCACCATCGCCTCGCTCTGAGTATCAAAGAAAACGCGCGCCCACGACCAGCCCGACGCCCAGCGCGATGTACACGGCCCGCGTCGCCCCCAGGCGGGGCAGTGTCGCCCACGCGAGCACGATCATCGATGCCACCAGCAGCGCCGCGAACGGCCGTCCCGGAATGCCGGCATGCAGGATCCCCCGTGCCGCCACGGCGCCGGCCAGGGCGGCGCCGCACGCCTTCAGGAACGGCGTCCCGCTCGCCATGTGCGCGCGCGCAACGGCATCCACGACCCCCTCGGCGCGCAGATACCCGGTGGCGAACAACCAGAGTCGCACCGGCAGGTGGACGGCGTTGTAGAGAACGAGGAAGACGAGCACGCAGCCCATCCCCAGGAAGGGCTGCGTCGCGGCGGCGGCCAGGGCCGCCACGGGACGCAGCGCGAGCCAGAAGAACCCGTCGCCGAGAGCGGCGAACGGTGGCCCCAGCGCGCTCTTGAAGCTGGAGACGATCTGCGGGGGCGCCTCTCCGTTGGCGACGCGCTCCTCCAACCTCACCGCCCCGCCGAGGATCGCCGCCGCCAGGTAGGGATGGCAGTTGAAGAACTCGAGGTGGCGCGCGACGGCTTTGGCGCGCTCCACCGGATCCGGGTACAGATCCGCGAGCGCCGGCGAGATGGCGTCGGCGAAACCGAGGTTCTGCATCCCGCGCGGGTTCCATGCCGCCTGCAGGAACATGGAGCGCAGGAAGACGCGCCCGAGCGCCCCCACCGACACGCGCCTCCCCGGCCGGAGCACGGCAGCGTGGATCACCGCAGGCCCCGGAAGGCGAGGGTGATGGCGACCACCGTCACCGCGCAGATCGCGGCCAGGGCCGGAGCCCGGGAATCGCGGATGGCCCGCACCGCGCAGGCGGCGGCTACCGCCCAGACGACGTGCCAGGATCCTTCCAGCGCGGCGAGGGCGAGGGCGCCGCAATTCAAGCGCGCCAGGGCGACGAGCGGCGAGGCGAGCACTCCCAGCGCGCAGATGCCCGCCGCGGCCCCGAAGGGCAGCAAGAGGCCCCGCAAGTTGACCCGCGCGGCGGAGGGATCGCCGCGGGCGGCCCGCGAGAGCGCCTCCTCCAGGAGCTGCGTGTTCCGTTCCTCCGATGCGCGGTCCAGCCTTCTCCCGAAGAGGGCCAGAGGGAGGAGCAGGGCAAGTCCCAAGGCAGCGAGCGGCCCATCGACGCCGGTGCGGGTAGCGAGCCCGGCCGGCACGACCATCGCCGTCAACGCACCGGCGAGGAGCGACTCGTTGTCCGGCAAACTCCCACCCAGGTTCACGCCGCCGAGGAACAGCAGCTCCAGGGGGATTCCGAGCACCAGTCCCCCCTGCGCGTCTCCCACGGCCCAGCCGAGCAGCGGAGCGAGCACGATGGGTCGCGAGAGCATCACCTGGAACGCCCCCTTTCGCTCGATGGCGGAGAGTCCTCCGATGAGCGCGGCGATGACCATGAGAACGAACAAGTGCGGCGCGCCGCCGGGCGGGAGCGGGAGCATCGCCCTTCTTTACACCCGGTCAGGCCTCGACGAAGCGCGCTTTCAACTGCGGCAACAGCAAGGGCGCCTCGGTGGGTACCGCGCGCACCTCGACTTGCGTTCCTGCTTGCGCGAGGCGGTCCAGCGCGGAGAGCTCGGCCGCGTCGAGGAACACGGACTGGGAAACCTGCTTGCGGCCGGCCGCGAAGTGGACGTTGCCCAGGTTCAGCTGCGGAATCGGCACCCCGGCGTCATGCAAGGCGACCGCATCGCGAACGTCGCGCAAGAGCACCAGCGTGCGGGCCCCCTGCGGTCCCCTTCCCCCTGGCCGCAGCATCTCCGCCGCCGCCTGCAACCGCACCACCTCGAACTTGACGCCGGGTGGGATCGCCAGCGTCATCGCCGAGCGCGCGAGCACGTTGCCGGCGGCTTCGTCGTCAGCCACCAGGATTGCGGTGGCATCGAGGGCCGGAAGCCATGCCTCGAGCACCTGTCCGTGCACGAGGCGGTTGTCCACGCGAACCATGGCGACGCCCACGGGCGTCTTGCTCAACCCATCCTCCGCAGCGACTCGCTCACGTGACCGATGGAGCGCTGGCCCGCTTCGGCGAGGTCGTGCGCGATTTGCCCGATCGGCTTCCCGCTGGTGCGGAGGCTATAGAGCTTGAGCAGCATCGGGAGATTGATCCCGGTGACCACCTCCACCTTCCGTTCCGTCAGGAACGAGACGCAGAGATTGGTGGGAGAGCCGCCCAGCAGATCGGTGAGGAGCAGCACGCCATCCCCCTGGTCGACCCGTTGAATGGCGGCCTTCAGGTCTGCGCGCATGTCCGGCGCAGCGGCGACGACGCTCACCGGGACCACCTGGTCCAGATGACCCACCACCGTCTCAGCGGTGCGGATCATCTCCTCGGCCAGCTTCCCATGCGTCGCGACGACCACCCCGATCATGGGCGCAATCTAACGCAGACTGGCTCCGGGCGCAGGAAAGCAGGCGGATCCTCAATCAAACAGGGCCAGATCAGCTCTTCGAGACCTTGAGCTGGATCTTGGGGGGCTCGACGGCCTCGGGCAGCTTCTCCCGGGCGGGGGCGCTGTGGACGCCCGGCGCGGCAGCCCGATACACGGCTACCGTGAGCAGCAGGATGGGAACGTCCGTCACCAGCAGCGCCAGCAACGCGCGCGAACGCCCCGCGCCGACCAGGTGCACGGCTGCGAGGGCGCTCGAAGTCAGATTGGCAACCACCACCGGAAGGATCGCATGCCGCCGCTCCCTGGGGCGCGCCGCCGTGACCAGGCAGGCCGTACCGGCTGCGGCCATCATCGCAGCCGCGAGCACGTTCCAGAAGGCGACTTCCGGACCGAAAGACGCGAGCGCGGTGGGATCGAACGTGGCGAGGCGATAGGTCAGCTCGGGACATGCGGCGAAGCCGAGCGCCGCGGCGAAATACACCACCGCGAACACGCGGCAGAATGCGGCGAGCCTTTTCTCTTCCGGGGTCAACGAAGGCTGCGGCACGCGCCGCTTCTACCACAGCGGTGGCCAGTCCATCATCCGGAGAAATGCTACGCGGACGGCCGGCGGTGCTGCTGCAGGATGCGTCCGAAGTCTCGCGTATAAGCGCGGGCGACGACGAGCGACAGCCGCAGGCTTTCCCCCCCGCCGTTCAGCTCGACGGAGCGCAGCTCGCCATAGGCCACGCCCACGCGGCCGGAGTGGGCGAAGCCGTCGTCGATCGAGAGCCGATACCCGACGCAGAGGTTTTCGCCGTCCGGAGAAGGATCGAGGTCGAGCGACATGGCCAGCGGCTCGCGGTGCCGCCCGACGTCCTGCGACAGGCTGAGATGGACGGGCCGGCCTTCCTCTCCGATGAGCACGGGGCTGGCGAGCAGATCGCCCGCGCCGTTGCGGACTTCGATGGAGTAGAGCACCGCATCGGAGCGAGGCTCGTCCGGCCGCAGCTGGCCGAACGTCATCTCGGCGCCCAGCAGCCCGAACGCGAGCCCCGCCAGGGCGGACACGATCCGCGCAAGTGCGGGACGGCGGCGCTGCATCGGGCTCCTCCTCCGAAAACATCGTACTGTTTCAGCCGGGAAGCGCAACGTCAAGGTTCCGCCGCGTGCGCTGTGTCACACAGCGACCATGGATGCGATTTCGTTGGAGGTATTCTCAGTAGATGTTCGTCGTCCGCCGCGCGCCCGTGTAGTCAAGCCAGACGGACTTTGAGAGTGTGAAGAAGTTCGCACCCTCTTCCCCCATCTCCTTCTCGCCGACGCCGGTCGCCTTGATCCCGCCGAAGGGAAGCTGCGCCTCGCCGCCTACCGTCGGCTGGTTGACGTGCAACATCCCCACCTCTGCCTTCTCCACGAAGCGCATTGCCTGGAAGTAGTCACGGGTGTAGATCGACGCGGTGAGCCCGAAGGCCACGTCGTTGGCGATGCGCACCGCCTCGTCGGCGTCGCGCGCGTGCTGGATCGCGAGCACCGGGCCGAATACCTCCTCGGTGGCGAGCTTCGTCCCCGGCAGCACCTGGTCGAAGATGGTGGGAGCGAGGAAGAATCCGTGCTCGTGCTCGGGGGAGGCGAGCCGCTCGCCGCCGTAGAGCAGCTTCGCGCCTTCGCTCCTCGCCTGCGCGATCGCCTCCAGGTCCGTGCGGAGCTGTCCCGCGTCGACCGCCGGCCCCATCTCCACGCCCTGCTGCATGCCGTCGCCGACCCGCAGCTTGCGCGCGCGCTCGACCAGCGCCTCCGTCAACTTCGGCGCGATCGCGGGCGTGGTGACGGCCCGCGAGGTCGCGGTGCAGCGCTGCCCGGTACTGCCGAAGGCGCCCTGGACGATCCCTTCGACCGCCAGATCGAGGTCCGCGTCGTCGAGGACGATCACGGGGTTCTTGCCTCCCATTTCCAGCGTGACCTTCACCCCGCGAGCGGCGACGCGCTGGTAGAGTCGCAGTCCGATCTCGTTGGATCCGGTGAAGCTGACGGCGCGGATCCTGGGGTCGTCCGCGAGCACGTCGCCGATGGCACCGCCCGGCCCGGTGACGACGTTCAGCACGCCCGGCGGCAGCCCCGCCTCGGCGAAGGCCTCGGCGATCAGGTGCGCGCACACCGGCGTGAGCGAGGCGGGCTTGAGAACGACGGTGCATCCGGCCACCAGCGCCGGCGCCGTCTTCCACATCGGGATGGCGAAGGGGAAGTTCCACGGCGTGATCAGCGC
>VBKQ01000485.1 GCA_005879505.1 Deltaproteobacteria bacterium | reverse complement strand
CGGCGACCACCGCGCAGAGCGCCTTCTTCTTGTCCGATTTGTCGAGCGCGGCGAGCGTCGCTCTGGTGGAGTGCTGCACCTGCTTCATGGTGCTGGCCATGATCAACATGGTGGTGGCCCTGGTGGCGGGCGTGGCGGCGGTGACCTCCGGCGAGGCGCCGGAGCGCGCGAGAACCCGGCGGCTTCCGCAAGGAGAAGCGCGACTTCTGGCACCTGTACCGGATGAAGAAGCTGCCGGAGGAGACGCGCGAATACGTCCCGAAGGTCCTCGCGGCGGCGATCGTCAGCCACGACGCAAAGAATCTCGGCCTCGATGAACCGGATTGACCCCCATACCGGTGGTCAGACGTCCTTGCCAACGGCCTGCGCCACGCTCAATCCGTCCCTGCGCAGCAGCGCCGCGAGCCCCCGCGAAATCCGCCTCGGAAGCCCCGGGCCCTCGTAGACGAGCGCAGTGTAGACCTGTACCAGCGACGCCCCCGCACGGATCCTGGCGTAGGCATCCTCCGCGTTGAAGATCCCGCCGACTCCGACGATGGGAATGGAAACGCTGCGATACAAGAGCTTGCAGACGTGCAGCGCCCGTTCGCGCAGCGGTGCTCCGGAAAGGCCGCCCTGCTCCACCGCCCGCGGGTGATCGACCACCGGCCCGCGATCGACCGTGGTGTTCGTGGCGATGATCCCGTCCGCTCCAGCCGCCTGCGCCGCCTTCGCCATCTCCGCCAGGCGATCATCAGGCTCGTCGGGCGAGAGCTTGACCAGCACGGGGACCCGCCGCGGCAGCGCGTCGCGCGCCCTCACCACTTCACCGACGAGGTTACTGAGATCGGACTGCAGCGCGCGCAGACCCGGCGTGTTCGGGCTCGAGACGTTGATGGAGACGAGCTGCGCATGCGGCGCCAGCGTGCGGAAAGCGGTGACGTAATCCTCTGCCGCGCGCTCGTTCGGAGTCTCCTTGTTGCGGCCGACGTTGACGCAGACGGGCCCGGGCAGGGGCGGCAGCCGCCGCAGCCGGCTCGCCACGGCGCCGGCGCCCGCATTGTTGAAGCCCATGCGGTTGATGATCGCCCGCTGCGGGACCAGCCGGAAAAGGCGCGGACGCTCGTTTCCACGCTGTGGCCGCGGCGTGATGGTCCCGATCTCGACCCACCCGAATCCGAGCCGGAACCAGGCCGGCGCGAGCACCTCCCCCTTGTCCATTCCGGCGGCGAGGCCCAGGGGCGTGGGAAAAGCGATGCCCCAGAGCGTCTGGCGCAGCGCCGGATCCGCGCCTGGAACGCTGCGGGGGGCCCGGGCAGCCCGCAGCAGGGCGCCTGCCAGGCCGTGGGCGATTTCGGGCTGCAACAGGAAGAGCAGCGGGCGGACGAGGAGGTACACCGGCGGCGCAACCTAGCATGTGCCCTTGCGCAGCCGCCGTCCGCCGTCGACAATCGCTCTTTCGTGCAACCAGCTACTCCACTCCCGGGAACGCAGGACCTCCTCTTCGAGGCGGCGAACCGCCTGCGCCGTTGCGAGGCGACGCTCTGCGGGCGCTTCGAAGACAAGGGTTACGCCGAGGTGATTCCGCCGGCGATCGAGGCCGCGGACGTCTTCGGGCCCGAGGCATTCCGCGCCCTGGACCGCAGCGGCCGGCTCATCGCGCTGCGCGCGGATTTCACGGCGCAGGTGGCGAGGATCGCCGCGACGCGCCTGGCGGGTATGTCGCCCCTGCGCCTGTACTATCGGGGGAGCATCGTGCGCCGCGTCGCGCCCGACAGCGGGCCGGTGCACGAGCGGCTGCAGGCAGGTTGCGAGCTGGTCGGCGCCGCGGGCCCGGAAGCGGATGCGGAGATCCTCGCGCTCGCCGCCTCCTCCCTGCATGCGCTCGGCATCCGAGGCCGCATCTCGCTGGGGAGCACCGGATATTTCTCCGCCCTCGCGACGGCGGCGGGCGCCTCCGAACGTCTCGCCGCCTCCCTGAACGACGCCGTCGACCGCAAGGACCTGCCCACGCTGCGCACGCTGTGCGAGCGGGAGGTGGCTCCCGGAAAAGCGCGCGATGCCATCCTGCTCCTGGCGCAACCGCCCCGGCCGCAGACGGAGGCGCGCGAGCTGCTCGCGCGAGCGGAAGCGCTCGCGCCTTCGGAAGAGGCGCAGCAAGCGTTGCGGCGCATCTCGGCCGCCCTCGCCGCCGCCCGGAGCCTCGGAGCGGAGCTGGAAGTCGATCTCGGGGAGGTCCGCGGCCTCGGGTACTACACCGGTATCGTCTTCAACCTGTATGCGATGGGCTCTCCGCGCCCGGTCGGAGGCGGCGGCCGGTATGACACGTTGCTCGGCCGGTTCGGAGATCCCCGGCCGGCGGTCGGATTCTCGCTCGACCTCGACGCACTGGTGCCGCTGGCATGCTGACGATCGCGCTGCCGAAAGGACGGCTGCAGAAGCCGGCGCTGGAACGGTTCACGCGGGCGGGCATCGTTCCCGACGAAGAGCCGGGCGTCTCCCGCAAGCTGATCATCGCGGCGGGGCCGGCCGCCCGCTTCGTCGTCCTCAAGGACGGCGACGTGCCTCTGTACGTCGAGCGCGGGGCGGCGGATCTCGGGGTCTGCGGGATCGACCAGGTCCTCGAGTCCGCCGCGGATCTGCTGACGCCGGTCGATTTCGGCTTCGGCCGTTGCCGCCTCTGTCTGGCTGCGCCGCGAGGAAGGAGCGTCACGGCGGAGCTGGGACGCTCGCTGCGGGTGGCGACGAAGTTCCCAGCGGGCGGACCCTGGAGGAGAACGGCCTGGTGGTGGTCGACGAGATCCTCCAGGTCACGGCGCGCCTGGTAGTGAACCGCGCTTCGTACCGGCTCAAGGTGGAAGAATTGCTGCCGCTGTTGGAGAAGCTCGGATGATCCGCATCCTCGTCCTCTCGAATCCCGCCGAGCGCGCCCAGGCGCTCTCCCTGCGCGCGGCGACGGGCGGGGGGCATCAAGTGACGGCGGCCGTCGCGGACATCATCGCGGAGGTGCGCACGCGCGGCGACGCCGCGGTACGCGAGCTGACCGAGCGGTTCGACGAAGCGCGCCTGGAATCGCTGTTCCTCGACGAGGCGCGATGGGACGCGTTGGCGGCGAAATGCCCGGCCCCGGTGCGCGAGGCGCTGGCGCTGGCGCACGAGCGGGTGCGCAATTTCCACCAGCCGCAGATCCCGGCCTCGTACTCCACGAAGCTGGAAGGCGGCGGCATCCTCCGCTCGCTGATCATCCCGCTGCGCCGCGCCGCTTGCTACGTGCCGGGCGGCCGCGCCGCATACCCCTCCACCGTCATCATGACCGCCGCGGTGGCGCGGCTCGCCGGAGTGCCGGAAGTGATCGTCGCCACTCCGCCGCGCCGCGACGGGACCATCCTCCCGGAGGTGGCGGCTGCCGCCAGGCTGGCGGGAGCCACCCGGATCCTGCTCGCCGGCGGCGCGCAGGCCGTGGCAGCGCTCGCGCTGGGGACCGGGAGCGTTCCCCGGGTGGACGTGATCGTCGGGCCGGGAAACGCGTACGTGACCGAGGCGAAGAAGCAGCTCTCCGGCGAAGTGCGCATCGACTCGCTCGCCGGACCGACCGAGGTCGTCATCGTCGCCGACTCCAGCGCCGACCCGCGGCAGGTCGCTGCCGATCTGGTTGCGCAGGGAGAGCATGATCCGCTCGCGCTCAGCGTCCTGGTCACCGCCGACCCCTCGCTCGCACGGCGTACCATTGACGCCTTGGAGCGCGAGCTGTCCGAGCATCCCAACCGGATCGCGGCGGAGTCGCTCGGCGCCCACGGCGCCGCGGTCATCGCGCGCGATCTCGACGAGGCGCTGTCCTTCGCGGACGAGCTGGCGCCGGAGCACCTCGAGCTGCTGCTGCGCGACGCGCCGTCCGCGCTCTCCAAGGTGCCGCGCGCCGGCGCGGTATTCGTCGGATACCACGCGCCCGTTCCCGTGGGCGACTACCTGGCGGGCCCGAACCACACCCTGCCGACCGGCGGGACAGCGCGGTTCGCCTCACCCTTGAGCGCCTCGGATTTCGTCCGCCGGCAGAACGTGATCGAATACGGACCGCGGCAGCTCGAGTCCGACGCGGGCGCCATCGAGACGCTCGCCCGCGCCGAAGGGCTGCACGGACACGCCCGCGCCATCGAGGTGCGCCGCAAATGAGCCGCGCGCCGGAGGACTTCGTGCGCAGCACGGTGAGGCCCCTCGCTGCCTACGGGCCGCCGCGCGATCCCGCTGCGGTCCCGCTGCACCTGAACGAGAGCCCTTCGGACGTGCCGCCGGAGCTGAAGCGCGAGTTGTCTGCGCAGCTGCAGGCGATGGACTGGTCGAAGTATCCGATCACCGACGGCCAAAGACTCGCGGCAGACATCGCGCGGGCGTACGGGGTCGACCCCGCGGGCGTGCTGGTCGGCAACGGATCGAACGAGCTGCTCCAGCTCCTGCTCTTTGCCTGCATCGAGCCGGGCGACAGCGTGGTCGTGGCGGCACCCTCGTTCGCGCTCTACGCGCTGCAAGCCAGGGCGCTCGGCGCGCGGGTCGTGTCCGTGCCACTGCGCGACGGCCCGGGCGAGTTCCGGTTCAGCGTCGAGGAGCTGGTCCGGGCGGCGGAGGGCACCAAGCTGGTCCTGCTCGGATCGCCGAACAATCCCACCGGGACGACCCTGTCCTTCGAGGACGCCACCTCGCTCGCCCGGCAGCTGCCATGCCTGCTCGGAATCGACGAGGCCTATCGCGACTTCTGCGCTCAGGATTTCGCGCCGCTCCTCTCGCGCCATCCCCGGCTGGTGCTCTTCCGCACCTTCTCGAAGGCGTTCGCCGCCGCAAGTCTGCGGGCAGGCTGCATGCTCGGAGCTCCCGCGCTCTGCGCCGAGCTGCGCAAGGTGCAGCTCCCGTACAACCTGAGCACGCCCACCTGCCTGATCGCGCGTGCGCTCGTCGCCCGCCCTGAGCTGGTCGCGGAACGCACGCAGCTCGTGATCGCGGAGCGCGATCGGATGGGCCGCGCGCTGCGCGAGCTCGGCATGAGAGTTCATCCGTCGGGAGCGAACTTCATCTTGTTCGAGCAGTCCCGGCGGCCGGCGAACGAGCTGCACGCGGCGCTCTTCCGGCGCGGGGTGTTGA
>VBKQ01000131.1 GCA_005879505.1 Deltaproteobacteria bacterium | reverse complement strand
GCCGGCCGCCATCATGCGCATGCGCCGCGCCCTCGAGGAATACATCGTGGAGGGCATCAAGACGAACATCGCCTTCCACAAGAAATTGCTCGTGTACGAGCCGTTCGTACAGGGTAGGTACGATACCAGGCTGGTGGAGAAGCTGCTCGCGGACAACCCGAACTGAGGCGGTGCCGCAGGGTGGGAAATCTTGCGGCGGTAGCGGGCGCCTACCTCGGTCTACATCCTTGACCCCAAAGCAGATTCACCGTTACGTTCAGTCGCTGGAGTTACGTCCCCTCCCACCGCCCAAACGAGCTTCCGGCCGATGGACAAAAACAAGTCAATCGAGTCGGCCGCGAAGCTGATCGCGAAGGGTGCGTTCGACAAAGCGGTCAAGGAGTACCAGCGCGTCCTGGAGCTCGATCCGGACGACGTCCGGATCCTGCAGAAGCTCGCCGAGCTCTACCAGAAGATGAACCGCAAGGCCGAGGCGGCTGACTGCTTCGAGAAGGTCGCCCGCACCTATTCGCAGCAGGGGTTCTATCTCAAGGCGGTCGCGCTCTATAAGCAGGTGCTGAAGGTCATCGAACGCGTCGAGGTGAACGTCCGCCTCGCCGAGCTCTACCAGCAGCTCGGTCTGGTGGGCGACGCGACCAAGGAGTGGCAGGCGGTCGCCGCCTACCATGAGAAGGCGGGCGACACCAAGGCGAGCCTCGACACCCTCAAGAAGCTCGTCGATCTCGACCCGGACAACGTCGCGGCCAGGATCCGTCTGGGCGAGCAGTATGCGCGGCAGGACAATCTCATCGAGGCGGTGGCGGAGCTGCGGCGCGCCGCACAGTACCTGCAGCGCAACGGGCGGCACGACGACTACCTGCGCGTGGCCGAGCGCATCAGTCACCTGGACCAGTCGGACGTCGGGCTCGCCAAGGAGCTCGCCGAGCAGTACCTGAGCCGCGGCGACTCGAAGCGGGCGCTGGCGAAGCTGCAGATCTGCTTCAAGGCGAACCCCCGCGAGCTGAGCACGCTGCAAATGCTCGCGCGCGCTTTCCAGGAGCTGGGACAGACCTCGAAGACGGTTTCGGTGCTCAAGGAGCTGGCGCGCGTCCACCTCGACGAGGGGCGCACCGACGACGCGCGCAAGACCTGGAGGCAGGCGCTGGAGCTCGCGCCGGACGACCAGGAGGTGAAGGCAGCCCTGAGCAGCGTCCAAAGCGCGGGGGCGCCGCGCGCGAAATCTCCCGAGCCGGCGCGGGCCGCCGCGGCAAGGCCTGCTCCGGCCGCGAAGCCGTCCCCGGCGATCAAACCAGCCTCTCCGCCTGCTGCCCGGCAGCCGGTCACGCCTCAACCCCGGCCGACTGCGCCGATCATGGGGGCGCGGCCGTCCTCCGCCCCTGTCTCGGCGGCGAGGAGTGTCTCCGCTCCGCCCACCGTTGCGCAGGTCCCCAAGCTCCTCAAGGAGACCGAGGTCTACGTCAAGTACGGTCTTCACGACAAAGCCCTCGAGCACCTCCGCCGCATCCTCTCGGTCGACCCGAACAACATCGACGCGCACGAGAAAGCGAAGATCGTCGCGCTGGCGATGGGACGGACGGACGACGCCATCCAGACCCTGACCACCATGCTGCGGTTGTGCACGGAGAAGCGCGACCGCCGAGCGGCAGCGGTGCGAGCGGAGCTGAAGGAGCTCGGCTCGGCGGGCGCCGGCGATCGGGGCGGGCTCGTGCTCGAGGAGGCGCCGCTCGAGGTGGAAGCGCTCGCCACCTACGGCGAGCTGGAGCTGGAGGCGGTGGCGGTTCTCGACGACGCCGACGTCCTCGAAGCAGAGGTCGAGCCGGAGCCTGTCCAGCCGCAGGGGGACGACTTCGCCGCCGAGCTCGCGGAGGCGGACTTCTTCATCCAGGCCGGGCTGACCGAAGACGCGCGCGCGATCCTCGAGGCGATCACGATGGCCTCGCCGGGTTATCCGGGCGCAGTGGAGCGGCTGCGCAAGCTGAAGTCCCCCGCCCGGCCGGCCGCCGCGGCAAACCGGAGCGCGGAGCACGACGATCTCGCGGCCGAGCTGGCGGCCGAGCTCGCGGCGGAAGTGGGGCTCACGCAGGAGGAAGAGGATCAGCCGCTCGACGGCGACGTGCTCGAGTCGTTCCAGGTTCCGGCGGACGAGGTGTTGGGGGAGTTCCGCGCCAAGGTGAAGCAGTTGGTACGGCCGGAAGACGTGCAGACCCATTACGATCTCGGCATCGCGTACAAGGAGATGGGGCTTCTCGACGAGGCGATCGCGGAGTTCGAGGTCGCGTTCCGCCACGGCGCCGGCACCCGCGCGGCGGACTCGCTCACCATGCTCGGGTTGTGCGAAGCGGAACGAGACAATGCCGAAGCCGCGGTCGGGCATTTCCAGCAGGGCCTCGAACTGACCGACCTCACGTCCGCGGCGCGCCACGCCCTGCAGTTCGAGCTCGGCGCCGTCTACGAGGCGCGGGGGCTCAACGCCGAGGCGCTGGAACAGTACCAGGCGGTGCACGGCGAGGATCCCGGCTTCCGCGACGTCGCGGCGCGGATCACGAACCTGTCTGGACGGGTCAGCGTGGCGTCCCGGCTGATCGCGAAGCGGCCGGCGGCTCCGGCCGCGGCGCCCCGCAAGGTCGCAGCGCAAGGCACTTCCGGTCCCACCGCGGGGTCGCGTCCGGGCGGGGGCCGCGAACCTGAACCTCCCCCCGAACCGGCGCGCAAGAACCGCAAGATCGGCTTCGTCTGATGAACTATCTCGACTACTACGAGCTGGCCCAGGAGCCCTTCTCCAACGCGCCGGTCTCGCGCTTCTACTTCAACTCGCCACAGCACTCCCAGGCGCTGGTGCGGCTCACGCATCTGTGCTCGCAGATGAAGGGCCTCGGGATCCTGATCGGAGACATCGGAGCGGGGAAGACGACGCTCGCGCGCCGGCTGCTCGACTCGCTCCCGGAGAACGAGTACGAAGCCGCGCTGCTGGTGATCATCCACAGCGGCGTGACCGCCTCCTGGCTGCTCAAGCGCGTGGCCCTTCAGCTCGGCGTGGAGTCTCCCAGCGAGGCGAAGCTGACCCTGCTCGGACAGCTGTACCAACGCCTCGTGCGCATTCACGAGGCCGGGAAGAAGGCCGTGGTCCTGATCGACGAGGCGCAGATGCTCGCCACCCGGGAGATCATGGAGGAGTTCCGGGGGCTCCTGAACCTCGAAGTGCCCGAGAGCAAGCTCCTCAACCTGATCTTCTTCGGCCTGCCGGACATCGAGCAAAACTTGCAGCTCGATGCGCCTCTGGCGCAACGTGTAGCGATGAAGTACCGGCTCGAGCATCTGAACGCCGACAGCACCGAGGCCTACATCAAGCACCGGCTGCGCCTGGCCGGCGCCGCCCGGATGCCGTTCACGCCCGGCGCGGTGCAGTCCGTGCACCGCTTTTCCAACGGGACCCCACGCGTGATCAACACCTTGTGCGACAATGCGCTCTTCGAGGGATACGTGGCCCGGGTGCCGATGATCGATGAACAGATGATCGAGCGCGTCGCGCGGGAGCTTGCGCTCGACGGCGCCTCCGCGGCGGCCAATCCGGCGCCTCCCCGCAGGCCGGTGTCCGTCCCGCCGCCCGCCGCAGCGGAGAAGGGCAAGCCGATCGACCTCGGGGAGATCGATCGGTACCTGGCGGGGCTCGCGAAACCGAGCTGACCCGTGCTGAGCCGCGTCCTCGTCGCGCTGGGACTCGCCGCGGCTGTGGTGTCGGCCGCGGCGATGGTCTTCTTGCGCACGGATTTCGTCGCGAACAACCTCTGCGCCTACGCGGTTGCAACCATCGAGGAGGCGACTGCGGCCAGGGTGCAGGTGTCCCAATGCTCGGTGCAGCCCGAACAGGGGAAGCTCACCATCGAAGGGCTCCGCGTCGGCGACCCGGGAGGGCGGATCGATCTGAAAGTCGCCCGGGTGTTTGCGCAGGTGACGGTCCGCCCGCTCCTGCAGAAGGTCAGGTTGGAGCGGCTGGAGATCGACCACCCGCAATTGCGCCTGGCGCTGGACGAAGCCGGTGGGTCGCCCGCGAAGGGCGGTCAATGCCTGCCCGACGTCCTCGATCGGTTCGAGTTCGGAAGGGTGAGGATCCGCAAGGCGAGCGTGGAGGTGCGCAGCTCCGGGGCTCAGGTCGAGATTCCGCGCCTGGGGCTCGCGATCAAGGGCAGCGGGCCGCAGCTGTCCGTCAGCGTCTCGACGCGCGGCGGCTCGGTGGAGCTGCCGGGCCGCGCCATCGGTCTCATCTCCTCGCGCACGGCGGCGCTCGTGGACCTGCGCGGGAGCGGCGCCCTCGAGCTGCGGCGGGCGGACGTGATCGGCACCGAAGCGTCCCTGTTCGTGAAAGGAAAGCTGGACAATCTCTGCGACCCGCAGCTGGAGATGGCGGCGAACGTCCGCATCGACGATCTGGAGAAGGCGGCCGCGCGCCTGATCCCGGGCAAGATGCATGACATCAAGGGCGGCGTTTCGGCCGACGCGACCGTGTCCTGGGGACGCGGCGCGCCGCACGTCCGGGGGGATCTGCGGCTCAAGGCGGTGGCGCTGGGAAGCTTCTTCCCCGGCGATACCCGCCTGCGTTTCGATCTGACGCCTTCACGGGTGCGCGTCGATCGCCTCGAGGTCCCGGCCGGCCATGGCCAGATCAACGGGTCCCTCGAGCTCTCCCTCGCCGACACCAGCTTGCCGCTCACGGCCGACCTGCAGCTCCACGACATGGAGCTCGCCGAGCTCCTGCACAAGCTCGGGCTGCAGCATGCCTGGGTGGTGCTGCGCGCCAGCGGCCGCGTGCAGGCGAAGGGCACGATGGTGCCGTTCAACCTCGCGGGGGACACTGCCCTCGAGCTCGCGGACTTCGCCGTCCTCGACCGGACCTACGAGAAGCGCGCACAGGCGCGCAAGATGTTCGAGTTCTCCCGGGGCAAGCTTGCGGCTGCGCTGCTTGCCGACGCGGACAAGATCGTCGCGCAGGGAATCGCCATCGAGGTCGGCGGATCGCGCGTCCAGGTGGAGAGCACCTTCTTCACGGACCAGGCCAAGGGAATGCAGATCGCTGCGCACACGGAAAACCTGTCGCTCGACGATTTCCGCGGCCATTTCGGACCGCTGCCGGCGAGCGGCACGCTGAAGCTGGCGGCGAGCGTGAGCGGTCCCTACCAGGCGCTGGCCATCGAAGGGAGGACGGCGGGGCAAGACGTCCACTTCATGGAGCTGTCGCTCGGGGACGTCACCACCCACGTCGCCTTCGACACCACTTCGACGAAGTTGACCTTCGAGGACATCCGGGGGCACAAGGATCAAAGCGAATATCGCGGCCGGATCGCGATCGATTTCAGCAGCGCGGCGACGCCGCTCGAAGCGCACGTCGAGCTCCCGGAAGCTTACCTGAACGATCTCGTCGATCTGGCGTCCGGAATGGTGCCGGCGCTGTCGGCGATCGAGGATCCCCGCGAGGTCGACGGGCGCGTGGCGGGGGTGATCGACGTGAAGGGGCCCGCCGCCTCGCCGTTGGGGACGGCCTCGCTGCGGTTCCGCGATCTCTCGCTCTGGGGCGAATCGTTCGAGGCCGGCGAGGCGCGCCTGTCGTTGCACGGGAACGAGCCGCGGCTCCAGATCGAAGACCTGACGCTCCGGCACGGCGAGGCGGCGTTGCGCGTCTCGGGCCGGTTCGGACCAAAGTGGCAGCTCGACCTGGACGCGCGCACGGAGAATTTCACGCTCGCCGACTTCGACAGGGCCGAGCGGGCCCATCTGTCGGGTCCGCTGCGCGCTACCGCGCACCTCGGTGGCGTACCGGAGCACCCCCGCCTGGACGCCGCGCTCCAGTTCACCGAGGGAATGGCGGACGAGGCGGACCTGGGCGAGGGCGAGCTGAAGCTGCGAATCGACGACAAGGCGATGACCTGGAACGCCACCATCGGGACGCACCGGGTGAGCGGCCACGCGCGGCTGGAGGGAGACTTCCCTTACACTTGCGAGGGAACGCTGCGGGTACCCGATCTTCCCCAGTATGTCGATCTGCTCGCGCCGGACTTCGACATCGAGAGCGGCTCGCTGACCGCGGCGTTCGAGGTGCGCGGATCGCTGCTGCGCTTGCGGGACAGCGCCGGCACCATGACGCTCTCGCAGCTCCTGATCGTCCGCAGCGATCTGCCCTTCGAGAACGACGGTCCGGCCCAGGTCTCCTTCGGTCCCGAAGGGATCCGGACCGAGCGCCTCGCGCTGCGCGCGCCGTTCACCACCGCGCATCTCTCGGGCGGGCGCGGGCGCGACGGCAAGCTCGATCTCCGGCTCGGCGCGAGCATCGACGGGCGGGTGCTGCCCGGCCTGCTCGCAGACGTCGAGCACGCCTCGGGAACATATCTCATCCAAGCGACGGTCAGCGGCACGGTGAAGAACCCGACCGTGCTCGGCAACATCCGCATCGAGGACGGCGCCGGCAGCCTTCGCGGCCTGCCCGTCGCCGCCCGGGCACTGAACGGCAGCATCTCGTTCTCGCAGGACGCCCTGGTGATCGATTCGCTCTCGGGCAAGCTGAACAACGGCGAGGCGCGCGTCGCCGGCGGCATGGAGATGGAGCGGCTGGTCCCCAAGAAGATCGACATGTCCGCCCACGTGAGCGACGTGAACTTGCACTTCCAGGAGAGCGTCGGCGCCATCGTCGACGGAGACCTGACGCTCCACGGACCGCCGTCCGAACCGATGCTGGGCGGCAACCTGACCCTCTCGCAGATGAAGTACACGGAGGACGTGGACATCGAGAAGTCGCTGCTCGACTTCTCCCGGCGGCCGCCCGCGCCGAAAGTGCTCACCAAGAGCCCCATCGTCGTGCGTTTCGACCTGGACGTGCATCTCTCCCGGGGGGTGCGGGTGGAGAACAACCTCGCCCGCACCGATCTGAAGGGCGACCTGAAGATCACCGGGACTTCCCGCTCCATCGGCCTGCTCGGCAGCGTGAACACCGTCCACGGCACCGCCACGTTCCGGGGAAACGAGTTCCAGATCGAGCAGGGCGTGCTCAGCTTCACCGACCGGCAGCGCATCCGTCCGACCTTCGATTTCCTGGCCAGCTCGCAAGTGAAGGAATACAAGGTGCGGCTCCATGCCTTCGGCACCCCGGGCGAGCCGCACGTCTCGCTCAGCTCCGAGCCGGCGCTGGCGGAAGCGGACCTCGGCTTTCTCCTCACCTTCGGGTTCGTCTCCACCAACCTGCAGCAGAGCACGTTCTCCGCGGCGGACTCGGGCCTCGCCATCGGCATCGAAGCGCTGAACAAGGCGACCGGATTCTCCGCGGAAGTGCGCCGTTTCATCCCGAAGAACGCCATCCTCCGCGATCCGAACATCGATTTCGCCAGCGACTTCTCCGTGGCGACCAACCGCCTCGAGCCGATGGCGCGATTCCGGTCGCACCTGATCAGCGAGCATCTGGACCTGAGCGTCCTGCAAGGCCTGAGCACCCGCAGGTACCGGGGAGTGGTCAGCTACCAGCTCTCGGACGCGCTCTCGACGCGGTTCCAGCTCGACAATGAGCACATCACCAGCGGCACCGGCGCCGACTTCGGCATCGACCTTCATCTCAAGTGGGAGGGCGAGTAGGTGCTCGCTGCGCTCCTCTCGCTCCTGCTCGCGCAGGGCCCAGCGCCGGAGCCTCCGCGCGTGGGGGAGATCGCGTACGAGGGCGCAGACGCCGAAACCGTGCGGATGCTGGTGGCTCTGCAGCCCGGCCAGCCGATCGACACGCGCGACGTGCGCGACGCGGTCCGCGCGCTCCATGCCAGCGCCCGGTTTTCGCGGGTAGCAGCGTATGCGGAGGCGATGGGCGATGGGCGGATCCGCATCGTCTTCGTGCTCACCAACATCGAGAAGCTCACCTCGGTGACGTTCCCGGGGCATGGCGCGCTGGCGGAGAGCGTCCTCCTGCAGACGGCGAATCTCCAGGTCAATGCGGAGTTCCAGCCGGAGCAGGTCGGCACTGCCGTCGAGGTCATCCGGGCGGCTTATTTCCGGATCGGGTACCGGCACGCGCAGGTGACGCCGGTGCGCAAGGCGGCGCCCGGTGGTGTCGCGCTCGAGCTGCGCATCGAGGAAGGACCGGTCACGCGGATCTCCCAGGTCCGTTTCGAGGGCGACCTCGGGCTCGACCGCGACCAGTTGTCCGCCGCCTTCCGGCTCGACCCGGGCGACGTGCTGAACCTCGTCGCCCTCGACGAGGCGGTCCGCCGCCTCCGCGAGCGGTATCGGCGGGCAGGGCGGCTGCGGGCGCGCGTCGATCCCGCGCGGATCGAGGAGCTCGGGATGCGCGACGCCCGCGTGGTCATCCCGCTCGCGGCAGGTCCTTTGGTGCGATTCCAGCTGCGCGGGAACCGGGCGTTTTCCGACGCGGTGCTCGCCGCGACCCTCGCGCCCGCGCTCGATTCGGAGGAGCCTGTCGACGCCCAGACCGCCCAGGAGATGGCCGGCCGGCTGCGCCGCTTCTACGTCGGCACAGGATTCTTGCGCGCAAAGGTGGCGGAACGGCAGATGCTCGCGCGCGACGGCGCCGAGGAAGTGGTCTTCAGCATCGAGGAAGGCCCTCAGGTGAGGGTCGAGCGCCTGATCTTCACCGGCAACCGGGCCATCCCGACCGGACAGCTTCGCGAGCGCGTCCTGCTGCAGCTGCGCGACAACATCGTCCACGACCCCGCCTCAGGCGCCGATCCGGCGCTGGTCGAGCGGATGGGCGTGATGGGTACCATGCGCGGAGGGCACGCGCCGCGGACCACGGTGGATGCGGACGCCGTGTTCGATCCGCTGCTCTACGCCCGCGCTCTCAAGCAGATCGAGGATCTCTACAAGTCGCAGGGATACCTGTCGGCGCGCGCAGGGCCGCCGCGGCTCGACCCTATCGGCGGAAACCTCGCCCACATCGAGGTGACGATCCCGATCAAGGAGGGCGAGCAGACCCGCGTCGGCCGCATCCTGGTCGAGGGCGGCGGCGACGTGCCGGCGGCCGAGATCGATGCCGCCATCGTGCTGCGCAAGGATACCCCCTTCAGCTACTTGCAAGCGGAAGAGGGCCGCGTGGCGTTGACGCAGATCTTCACCCGGCGCGGACACCTCTACGCGCGCGTCGAGGACGAGGAGGAGTTCGAGGACACGCCGGACGCCGCATCGCGGGTGGACGTCCGCTACCGCATCCAGCCCGGCCCGATCGTCCGGGTGGGCTACGTGGAGGTCATCGGTCATCGGCGCACGGTGGAGGGCCTCGTCATCGATCTGGTCGGGCTCAAGCAAGGCGACATCCTCACGCCGGAGACAATCGACAGGGCTCAGCAGGCCCTGCTGCGGACCGGACTGTTCTTCTCCGCCACGCTCACACCGCGCAACCCCGACGTGGCCGAGGGCGAGAAGACCGTGCAGGTGCAGCTCCGGGAACGGCCCACCCGTGACTTCCAGGCGAGCATCGGGTTCTCGCTGGCCGACGGACCGCGCACCGCCGTGCAGTGGACGCAGAGCAACATCCTCGGCCGCAACCTGACCTTCACGGCAGTGGCAAAGGCGGACTTCCCCTTCTCACGTTTCCCCAAGGAGTACGTCAATTGCCCGCCCGGCTTCACCGACCCGTCGCAATGCGGCGGGA
>VBKQ01000484.1 GCA_005879505.1 Deltaproteobacteria bacterium | reverse complement strand
AGAGGAAGTGGTCGGAGAGGATCAGGTCGGTGGTCCAGCCAGGGCTGTCAGTAGGCGCCACGATGGCGTCAAGATGGAACTGGGCAAGCGCGGCGTCGATGCCTTTCGCACCCCCGTCGTGGTCCATCGCCAGCGCCTGGTTGTAAGTCAACCCGCCGAAGAGCGGCTGCGGGTTGTTCGCCGGGTCCGAGCCGCTTGTATCGATGGCCTCGGAGAACTGGAAGATCTCCTGGAAGAAGTACGGCATCTCGGTAGCCGCGTTGGCGTTGTTGAAGGCGATTGCATCGGCCAGTGTCTTGTTCGCCATCGGCACGCCCACGCGAGTGGCGAAGTACTTCTGCACATCGAGCTTGAAGTCGTACAGGAGCACCAGGAACTCGGAAGTGCCCGTGTCTGGGAAGGCGAACGACGCGTCGAGGTCCACGACCGTCGCGCCCGCTCCCTGGATGGCGGCGATGGCGCTGTCGAACGCCGCCACCACCTGGGGCGGCGCGCTGTCAATCCCTTGCCGCGTCACGCCCACGTGCGCACCCGCCAATCCGTTGGGATCGACGAAGGCGGTATAGTCGGCCGGAAGGGCCGGGCGCGTCCGGCCTGTTCCCTGCCACCCGAGCGGCACGCCCGAGGTCGCAGGATCGCGCGGATCAGGCGTGCGGCTGGCGACGACGTTGAGAGCGGCGGCCGCATCGGTCACTGTGCGCGCGTGCGGCCCGACGGTGTCCTGCGTGTGTGAGATGGGAACCACGCCCCCTCGGCTGGTGACGCCGACGGTGGGCTTGAGGCCCACCACGCTATTGACGTTGGCAGGACAAACGATGCTGCCGTCGGTCTCCGAGCCGAAACTGATCGCCGCGAAGTTGGCCGCCGCGGCCGCAGCGGACCCCGAGCTCGAGCCGCAGGCGTTGCGATCGAGCGAGTACGGGTTGTGGGTCAGCCCGCCGCGCCCCGACCAGCCGCTGGTGGAGAAGAACGAACGGAAGTTGGCCCACTCGGAGAGATTGGTCTTTCCGAGGATGACCGCACCGCCCGCGCGGAGCTTGGCGGCCACGGTCGAGTCCTTGAGGGCCGGCTTGCCAGCGAGCGCGAAAGAGCCCGCGGTTGTCTGCATCTTGTCGCCGGTATCGATGTTGTCCTTGAGGAGCACCGGGATGCCGTGCAAGGGCCCGAGTACCTTTCCCTTGCTGCGCATCGCGTCCGCGTTGGCGGCGATATTCAGGGCATCCGGGTTCAGCTCGATCACTGAATTGGGCCCGCTGTTGCTCTGGTCGATCTGCTGGATCCGGCTGACGTAGAAGCTCACGAGCTGCACGGAGGTGACCTGGCCGAGGCCATCGCCCCTTGCAGCTCCGCGATCGTCTTTTCGGTCGGGTCGAATTGCGCGTGCGCGGACAATGGAAACACTGCGACCGCCGCGGCCATCAGTATGCGTGTCATGGTTGGCTCCCTCGGGGCGAAGAAGCGGTACAACGCCCGCCCGCAAACGCACTGTCAACTACGACGTGGGTCGGACCCGATTACAGCAACGTCCCCCGCAGGATCGCGCTCGCGGTGGTGAAGTAGATGATCAGCCCCGTCACGTCGACCAGCGTGGCGACGAAGGGCGCGCTGGCGCTGGCCGGATCGAACCCCAGACGCCGCAGCAGGAAGGGCAGTAGCGAGCCCGCCAGCGTGCCGAAGGTCACCACGCCGATCAGGGACGACGCGACGGTCAGGCCGACCAGGAGGTAGTGCTGGCCGTACGTATTGAAGAAGACCTGCCAGAGCAAGATGCGCGTGAAGCCGATCGTGCCGAGGATGGACCCGAGCGCAAGGCCGGCGCCGAACTCGCGCCGGATGACCCGGAACCAGTCGCGCAGCCGCAGCTCCCCGAGCGCCATGGCCCGGATGACAAGCGAAGTGGCCTGCGAGCCGGAGTTACCTCCGGACGAGATGATCAACGGCACGAACAGCGCGAGCACCACCGCTCTGTCGATCTCCTTCTCGAAATAGCCCATGGCCGTGGCGGTGAGCATCTCGCCGAGGAAGAGGGCGGCGAGCCAACCGGCGCGCTTGCGGATCATGCGGGCGAGCGCGATGGTCAGGTACGGCTCGCCGAGGCTTTCGCTGCCGCCCAGCTTCTGGATGTCCTCGGTGGCCTCCTCGCTCACCACCTCGACGATGTCGTCGACGGTCACGACACCCTTCATCCGCTTCTCGGCATCGACGACGGGGATGGCCATCAGGCCGGTCTCCCGGAAGAGGCGTGCCACCAGCTCCTGATCGGCGTCGGCATCGACGGTGCGCACTTCCGTCTTCATCAGCTCGCTGACGCGCCGGTCGCCGCGCGCCGCGATCAGCTCCCGGAACGAGACCACTCCCAGCAGCCGCTGTGAAGGGTCGAGCACGTACGCGTAGTACGTCATCTCCACCGACTGGCGCGTCTGCCGGCGCAGATAGGTCACCGCCTCATCGACCGTCATGTCCGGGCGCAGCCTGGCGAAGCGCGGGTTCATCAGGCCGCCCGCGTGATCCTCGCGATAGGCGAGCAGCGCCGTGACCTCGCGCCGGGTCTGGTCGTCGAGCATCCCCAGCAACCGGTCGCGAAGGTCGCTCGGGGCCTCCTGCACCAGGTCGGCGGCGTCGTCGGGCGCCAGCCCGCGGACCCAGGAGCGCTGCTCCGCCTGCGGGAGCGCCAGGATGAGCTCGACCTGCTCGCGCGGGGAGATGCTGAAGAAGAGGTCCTCGGCAGTGTCTCGGGGAAGAAGCTTCAAGCCTTCCGCGCGCTCCTCGGCGGAGAGCGCAGGCCAGGCGTCACGCAGCTCGTCCGGAGAAAGGACGTCCGGCTCCGGCATTGCGGGGGTCACACCTTGGCCTCGCGAAACTCCTCCGCGGCCTTGAAGTCGCTCTCGTCCAGGTCGCGCATCGGCTTGCCGCTTTCGGCGCGGACTCGCTTGAACACCTCGATGACTTGAAGTTTGTGCGGCCGGGAATTGGAGAGCGGGCAGGCCTCGTAGGCCTTGATGTCCTCGTCACAGTAGCCCATGCGCTTCTCCCCGCATTTTGGCTGCAGGTACTTCGCCAGCTCGGGCACCT
>VBKQ01000130.1 GCA_005879505.1 Deltaproteobacteria bacterium | reverse complement strand
AAGATGCTCGCGCTCGAGCACCCGTATTTCGCCCGCAAGGCCTTCCACCACGCCTGGGCGCAAGCCACTCCCCAGGAGAAGATCGCTTTCCTGCTCGCCCATCCGGCGCTGCTCGCGGCGTTGAAGGCCCGGTGGACCGGAGCGAACGCCTGGCAGAAGCAGTGGTACGCCAGGAACTACCCGGGGATGGCACCGAAGAACTGGGCGGAGACGACCGCGGAGGAGAAGGCGCTCTTCCTCGAGGCGAATCCGGAGATCGCCGACAAGGCCCGGGAAGCGTGGCAGAAGACTCCGCCCGAGATGCGCGCGGCGATGGCGAGGAAGTGGCAAGGCTGGCCACTGCGCGCGTATCAGGCGAAGCTGGAGATGACCGGCAAGTCGCTGGCCTCGGTAAAGGCCCGTCCTGCGTCGATGGTGACGAAGGGTCCGGCGAAGAGCGCAAAGAAGTAGGCGCAACCGCGAAGGAGCCGGGGGAACGTTGCGCCACCATCGAGTCGCGATTGCCGCTGCCGCCGCTTTCGCTGCCGTCCCAGCGTTTGCGCAAAGCAGCTCCGAGCTGGACCTGTTCGCAGCGGATGCGGTCCTCAAGGCCGAGACGACCATCGCCTCGATCCGCCCGGCGACCGTGCGCGAGACTCCGGGCGTCGTCACCATCGTGACTCGGGAGGAGATCGTGCGCTCTGGCGCGCGCGATCTGATCGACGTCCTGCGCAACGTGCCCGGTTTCTCTTTCGGGGTCGACGTCGAAGGCGTGGTGGACCTCGGCTTCCGCGGCGTCTGGGGACACGAAGGAAAGATCCTCCTGATGATCGACGGGCTGGAAATGAACGAGCAGCTCTTCGGTACCCTCCAGCTCGGACGAGAGCTGCCGGTCGACCAGATCCAGGCGGTGGAGGTCATCCGCGGGCCGGGCTCGGCGCTCTATGGCGGAAACGCCGAGCTCGCCGTCATCAACCTGAAGACCCGAGGCGCGGCAGAGTTGCAGGGAGCCTATGGCTCAGCCACCTACAGCCAGTCTCGCCATCAATTCGGGGAGCGCAACCTCTCGCTGCAGGGCGGGCAGGTGTACGAGACGCTCGGAGGACTCGCCCTCAGCGCCTCCGGATGGTTCGGCCAGGCGAACCGCAGCGAGCGGCCCTACAACGATCTATTCGGCGCGTCATCGCCGACGGCGAATGGCGACTCGCGGATCAATCCCGGGTACCTGAACCTCGCCGCTGAATGGAAGTCGCTCAAGCTGCGGTTCGTCTACCACAACCTGGACACGATGGCGGTCGACGGTTACGGCGACGCCGGCCCGCCGGTGCAGGAGTCCTTCATCTCCATGCTGGGATCGGCAAGCTACGAGCTGAGGGTGAACGATCGCCTGCGATTCGTACCGGAAGTGCAATACAAGCGGCAGCTGCCCTGGCGCACGCTCGACAAGAGCTCGATGCTCTTCTACGACAAGACCGCGGACCGCCTCACCGGCCGGCTCACGACAGTCTACGACCCGATCGAGCAGGTCAGCGTCGCTGCCGGCGGCGAAGTATTCCGGGATCGCGCCTGGCTGAACGACGGGGATCTGGTCGGCGGCCAGACGCTCTTCAACGGAAGCCCGCGGGTCCAATACGGCACGACGGCCTTGTTCTCCGAGGCGACGGTGCGGACGCCGTTCGCGAACCTCGTCGCGGGAGCGCGCTTCGAGCACCACAGCTTGGTGGGGAGCTCGTTCGTGCCGCGCCTTGCGCTGACGAAGATCATCGCGCCGTTCAACTTCAAGCTGCTCTACAGCCAGGCATTCCGCGCGCCGGCGCTGGAGAACCTGGCCTTGAACCCATTGCTCACCCCGGAACGGACGACCGTCGTCGAGGCGGAAGCCGGCATGCAGATCGCGGAGGGAATGTTCGCGTCGGTGAACGTTTTCGACCTCACCATCCACGACCCGATCATCTACAGCGCCGACCCGGCGACGGGCGTGCAGAGCTACCAGAACTTCCGCCGCACGGGGTCGCGCGGCGTCGAGGCCGAGCTGCGCATGCGCGACCGGCGCGGGTCTTTGACGCTCGCATATTCGTACTACACGGCAGGCCCGAAGAACCAGGTCGACCTCTACGCCACGCCCGACCCGGCTCGCGTCCTGGCCTTCCCGTCGCACAAGCTCTCCGTGCGCGCGAGCGTCAACGTCGTCGAGCACCTCAGCCTGGACCCCTCGGCCACCTGGATCAGCGGGAGGTATACGGCCACCGGAACCGACTCTTCGGGCGCCCCCACCTTCGCAACCGCGGGACCGCAGTTCCTCCTCAACGTGTTCGCGACGGCGCGCGACCTGGGCTTCAACGGTCTCGACCTCGGGCTTGGCGTCTACAACCTGCTCGACGTCGCCGACGACTACATCCAGCCCTACAACTCCTCGCACGCTCCGTTGCCTGGTCCATCGCGCGAATGGGTCGCACGGCTCTCATATCAGATCGCGCTCCCGTGAACCGATCGGCAGGGCTCGCGCTTGCGGTGCTTGCCACCGGGGGCGCGCGGGGGGAAGTGGTGATGCTCGCGCAGCGCGAGGTCCCCCAGTACGCGCAGGTCGCGGCGGGGTTCCAGAAGGTGAATCCGCAGGCGCGCGTCGCCGACGTCGCAGACGGCGCGCTCGCGGTCCGCGACTCGGACGTCATCGTCGCCATCGGATCGAAGGCGTTCGAGCTGGCGAGGGCGCAGCCCGGCTCGGCAGCCATCGTCGCCGCCGCCGTGCTGACACCGCAGCCCGGGGGCAGCCACCCCATCACCGCCGTTCCCATGGAATCGCGCGCGGGGGATGCCCTCGATGCCCTCCGCGCGCTCGCTCCGAACGCACGGAGGGTGCTCGTGCTCCACCCTCCCGGAGACTCGCCGATGCTGTCGGAGGCGCGCGCCGCGGCCAAGGCGCGTGGGCTCTCCGCGGAGTTCCGCGCGCTCGGCGATCTCTCCGGCCTCGAGGGATCGCTGCACGAGCTGCTGCAGGGTCAGCAGGCGTTGTGGCTGTTGCCGGACGCGCGCCTCGCGCGACCGGAGGTAGCGAAGTTCCTCGTCGCCACCTGCCTCGACCGCAAGCTTCCGCTGATCGGATTCCTGGCCGGGATGGCGCAGGTCGGCGCGCTCGTCGCCGTCGCGGCCGACTTCGACGCCATCGGCCGCGAGGCGGCAAAGCTGGCCTCCGACCTGGCCGCGCGCGCGCCCGCCGCGCGCTCCGGAGTTCCGTTCCGGTTCGTCGCAGGCCATGTGCTGGTAAACGGCCGCACCGCCCAGCAACTCGGGCTGTCCGGCGAAACGCCCGCCGGCGCCGAGATGGTTCGCTGACCGCAAGCTTGCCCTCACGGGCAGGACGAGAGCGAGCCGATCCAACTCGTCAACACATCCACGCTCGCCTGGTCCACCACGTGGCTGGCGAGAGGCGGCATCCGGTGCTCGTCGAGCGCCTTCATCCTCAGCAGGACCAGGGACTTCTCGGGATGGCCCGGTGCGACCAGCAGCGCTCCGGGCACGCCCATCTCGCTCACCACCGGGGAAACGCCGCAGTAGCCCTGCGACGGCGGGGTGCCGAAGCGGAAATCGCCGTTCAGCGCCGGACCGCCGGGCCGGTGGCACTGCGAGCAGTTGATGTGGAGGATGGCGCGGGCGCGCTGCTCGAGCGGCCCGCTGCCCTGCGGATCCGGCAGCGCCGGTACCGCCGGTCCGGGCTCGACCATCCCGACGTGCAGCAGCGTGGCCAGTTGATTGGCGGTGCGCCCGTTCGGATAGTGGAAGCTCGAATCGAGCTGCGCGGCCTCGAGGCCCAGCGAATACCCGGCCGCGGCGGTGTGGCAGGCGAGGCACTGTGCGGGCGAGAGCAGCGTCCACCTCTGCCCGTTGACGTCGATATCCCTGCTCTCGGTGACGAGGGCCGCATCGGTACCCTGATCGTTGAACGCGTAGGTAAAGCCGGCCCAGCCGCCGTCCGCGTATCGGAAGAAAAGCCGGGTCTCGAGTCGCCTTCCTCCAAGTAAAAACGACTTCACGAACACCGTCCCGGGCGGGAACTCGAAGTTGCCGTCCGCGTCCTGCGTGATGCGGCTGCCGTCGGGTATCGAGAGCCAACGCTCCTTCGTCGCTCCGTCCGACCAGAAGGGAGCAACGGGCGCAAAGGGAACCAGGCCTGACGCCGGCCTGGTCACGTCGCCGGGCTCGGTGCAGCCGGTCTGTGAAAGGAGCTTGGGCGGCCCACCGGTCCCACTGGTGCCCGTGGACGGAACGATCTTGTAGATCCCACCCCTCAGATCGGCGACATAGAGCTCGCCGTCGAGGCCCTCACCGAAGGACGAGATGTTCTTGCCGCTCGCCAGGAGCTTGACGGCCGTGGGCCGTGGAGCGCCGGGCTCCCCCGCGCTCGCCGGGATGCTCCAGATATTGCCGCTTCCATAATCGGAATAGAGGTAGTTCCCGACCAGTCCCTGCAACGCAGTGCCGCGATAGACGTAGCCACCGGTGACGGCGTATCCCTGCGTATGATCGTACTCGACGATCGGATCGGTCAGTCCGCTCGTCGAGCAGCTGCTGCCGGTCGGATAGCAGTGCGCGCCTTCGCGGACGTGCCAGCCGTAGTTTTCCCCCTTGCGGATGACGTCGATCTCCTCCCAGCTCTCCTGGCCGACGTCTCCCGCCCAGAGCACTCCGGTGGCGCGATCGAACGACCAGCGCCAGGGATTGCGCAGGCCCCAGGCGAAGATCTCAGGCTTGCCGCCCGTGCCGGCGGCGAACGGATTGTCGGCTGGGATTGAGTAAGGCGAGCCGTGATCTACGTCGACGCGCAAGATCTTCCCGAAGAGCTGGGTCGTGTCCTGCGCGTGGTTCAAGATGTCGCCGGCGCCGCCACCGTCGCCGAGAGCAATGTAGAGATATCCGTCGGGACCGAACCCGATCATCCCGCCGTTGTGGTTGTCGGCCGGAGTCTTCTGCAGCGTGAACAGGACCTGCTCGGTCGATTTGTCGAGCGTCTTTCCGCCGTCGGTGGAGGTGAAGCGCGAGACCGTCGAGGTCAAGTCGAGCTTGGTGCCGTCATGCGCTGAATAGAACAGGAAGGCCTGGTGATTGGTCTGCCAGAGAGGATGGAAGGCCATGCCGAGCAACCCGGTCTCGTCGTAGCCCGAGTTCGTCTGGCTGGTGATGTCGATGAAGTCCGAAGCATCGGCGCCGTCGGGCGAGACCGCGCTGACGATGCCGCCCTTCTGCACCACGAAGAAGCGGCTGGCGTCTGCAGGCGCCTGCAGGACCAACACGGGCCAGGAGAAGCTCCGGCTGCCCAGAGCGCCCCGCAGGTCGATCCCCGCTGAGGGGCGCGAAGGCGCAAGGCAGGTGGTGTTCGAGGGGCGCGCGTCGAGCCCATAGACGGCGCCACCGTCAGGCGCGACGGACTGGTCTGGCGCGCGGCTGGAGCCGCAGGCACAAAGCGCCGCGAGGAGCGCGAGCGAGCTCGGGAGCTGACGTCCTCCGACCGGCACGCGGCGACGATCGGCACTCCGCCGGCCGGCGACAAGCGGTCGCCCAGACGGTCGCGGACCAACACGTTGCGCAGGGAACAACCCGAAGCCCGGCCCCGACGCGCGCGCTCGACAACCATGTTCGACAGATGCAATGGACCATCGCGCCGCGGGGATCGCCCTGCTCCTCTCCCTTTCCTTCGCCGCGCGCGCTTCCGGCGAGGAGGTGGACTCGCGCCGGCCGGTGCATCTCGGCGCGATGATCGGCCTCGTCAGCCTGCCAAGGCCGGTCGACGCCGAGATATTCGTGACCGTCGTCGACCTCCTGGGCATCGGGTTCGGCTACAGCGACTTTCCCGCGTTCATCGCCAATCCGCTGCTCGAACTGGCCGGGGCGAAGAGCGACTCCACCGACGCGCGCCTCGATCAATTCAACGCTTTCGATCTCGATCTGCGCGCGTTCCCCTTCCGCGGGAGGTTTTTCCTGGGCTCGTCGTTCGGACGGCAATCGCTCAAGGGCGCAGTGACCGAGAACACCGCCTTCGGCCCGCAAACCGCAACGGTGGACCTCGCGACGTGGTACGCGACGCCTCGCGTGGGCTGGATCTGGACGTTCGAACGCGGGCTCTTTCTCGGCTTGGATCTCGGCGTCCAATTCAAGCTGAGCGCGGACCGGACGGTCACGGTGCCACCGGGTGCCACTGCCGACACCCGGAGAAGGGTGGACAACCTCGCCGATCTGGGCGCGAGCTATCCGCTGCCCTCACTGCATCTGCGCCTCGGCTGGATGCTCTAGCGCCGGCCCTTGCCGGTTGAGGCGAGCCCCTGCGCGGAATGCAGCGAAGCGCCGGATTGGTTCTCAACAGTGACTTCCGGGGATTGGCGGTCCGGCCACCGGCCGACCGAGCGCTCGGCCGACAGGCCACCGTATGCGCCGACATCCCCTTGAGACATCACCCACTCCGGAGGAATGTTGCGGAAACCACGGTCGAAGCGGCCCCTCAGCACGTTCGCCACGTCCTTCTTCGTCAGCCTCGGCTCCCTTGCATTGGCCTCATCCGTGCAGGCCCAGGTCGTGTTCCAGCCCGGATTCCACCAGGCGCTCCAGGTGTCGGTGAGCACCTCCACCCGGACCACCTACCGCACGAGGATCCCCATCGGTCGAGGCGGCTCCCGCCTGCGAATCAGCTTCAAGGCAGGCGACGGGTCGTTGACGCTACACTCCGCCACCGTCGCGCTGGCCGGGACCCAAGGCAAGCTCGCGTCCGCGCCCGTCGCGGTCAACTTCAACGGCTCTCCCGGCTTCACGAGCAATGCGCGAGAGCGCGTGACCAGCGACCCGATCGCCTTCCCGGTCTCCTTCGGGAATGAGTTGTACGTTTCCTTCGACGTCGATGGCGCGATGGCCGCGAGCAACATCAACGCATTCCCCGACAGCTACGCCTGGGCGGGCGGTTCGGTGACCGCGCAGAATCCCTCCGCTGGCACCCCGTTCATGCAAGCCGCGGCAGTCGACACCATCGACGTGGAGGGTCCGAGCAGCATCGCGATGGTCGCGCTTGGAGACAGCATCACGGAGGGCTATGTGTCCGGTAACGTCGGCAATTACGTGTCGAGGAACGACGACTACCGCAACTCCTGGCCGGCGATTGCCCAGGGCCTCCTCCGGGTCCCTGTCGTGAACGGGGCGGTCTCCGGGCAAGGCGTTTTCGAGGCAACCGCGCGGTTGCAGACCGAAGTCTTCACGATGCAGGGGCTCACGGACTGCCTCGTGCTGATCGGCACCAACGACCTGGGCGGCTCGACGGCGGACCAGATCGACGCGGGGTTGTCTGCCCTCTTCGACAAGCTCCGTCCCGTGTGCCGGATCTGGGTCGGTACTCTTCTGCCCAAAGAGCAAAATTGCTGCGTCAATTATGCGACGGTGGTAGCGACACGAATCGCGGTCAATGACTGGATCCGGCACCAGGCGAAGGTCAACGGCGTGATCGATTTCGAAGCGGTGCTTGCGCAGACGGGCGACGTCAACCGTTTCGCCGCAGGCTTGGGCGAGGACGGCATCCATCCGAGCATCGCGGGACAGCGCATCATGGGGCAGGAAGCCGCGAAGATGCTCTCGCCGCTCGTCGCCAGCTCCGGCGTTGCCGAGCCCCGGATCGAGGCCATCCGTCCGACGTCGGGCGCGTCTTCCGGCGGAACGGCAGTGGCCATCACCGGAGTGAATTTTTTGCCCGGCTCGACCTTGACGATCGGTGGCGTACCGGTCGTGCACGTCGAAGTCTCGGACTCGAACAACCTGACGGCGACGACCGGGCCGCGAGATCCTGGTCCCGCCGACATCGTGCTGACGAACCCGGACGGACGGTCCGCCACGATGGCACTTGGTTTCACCTATGTCACCTCGCCCGATCCGGCCACGTCGGGCGGATGCAGCGGATCCGGCGCCAATCCATCGCTGCTGCTCCTGGTTCCCGTACTCGTTTTCATTGGATCCCGGGCCTCGACCCGGCGCCGAGTGCGCTCGACTGCGTGATGCGACGCGTCGAGTAGCGAACAGGGCAGGGGACGCTTGGTCGCCTGCCCCACGACACCCCTTGCCTCGTGCACGCCCGTGGCCATCATGCACTCCCAAGGACGCAGGGCGAGGGAGGAGCCGTGGGGTCGAACGCGGCCGGGAGCCGGACATGCTGAACCTATCCTATTTCCACCAGGTCGCTCATGCCCTCCACGGCATCGGGCTCGGCCGCGCCGCTCGGCTGGTGACAGGGATCTCGCGCATCCTCTTCGCGGCTCAGGTCCCGGCGGAGACGAAGATCGGTCCCGGCACGGTGTTCGGCTACGGTGGCATCGGCGTCGTCGTGCATCGGGACGCCGTCATCGGAGCCAACGTGCTGATCTCGCCCGGCGTCGTGATCGGTGGCAGGTCGGGGCTCGCCGGCGTGCCGGTGATCGAGGACGGTGCGAAGATCGGAGCGGGAGCGAAGATCCTCGGTCCCATCCGGGTCGGAGCAGGCGCAAAGGTCGGCGCGAACGCGGTGGTGATCCACGACGTGGCGGCCGGCGATACGGTGGTCGGCATCCCCGCGAAGCCGCTGCGCTACCGCAAGCTCAAGGTCGCTGAAGCGCGACCGGAGAGCTCTTCAGCTTTCATCCCGGGTCTGGCGCTCGGTTAGGCTCTCGAATCTCGTTCCGCAGCTCCAGGAACTCGCGGCATTCATCCAAGAAGAAACGCAGCTATGCTGCGCGTGTGGAATTCATCTGTGGCGGCTACTTCCTCACCAAGCGCGGTCCGCACCGCGCCCACGGGAGCGCGCCCCTTGCGCACCCAGGCAGCTTCGTCACGCTCTCTCCGGAGCGGGTCCATTTTTTCCCGGACTCTTGGGCACTCTCATGGGCAACCGTGAGCGAGAAATCAGCCACGGCATGCTGTGGCACACCTGCTTGGACTTCGACCTGTCCGGGACCAAAGCCTACGAGGCGGCGCTCAACGCCGACGGACTGCTTCCGGATTACGCTGCGGCGGCACACGCCGCCCGGGTGCTGACGAACACACTCCAACCACCCCCCGCCGGACCCTGACTGCTGCGCAGATCGTGCGCTACGACACCACAATGGGCAGCTGGCTCCCGTTTGCACCGCGATCCGGGGCCATGCTCCAAACGCCAAGGGCTTCGAGACATGCGTTCGCAGGTTCGCACAAGCCGTTTGCTACGCCGGTGCTACGGCCGTCTGCGCTAAAGATGCTGGACGGCGGTCGGGACAACTTGCTGACCGTGCGAGAGGTCGCGGCGCGGTTCGGCGTCTCCACCGCCACCGTATACGAGCTGTGCGCGCGCGGTGTGCTGGCGCACTTCAAATTGCTCAACGCGATCCGCATCGCACCCGCGGATGCAGCAGCCCTCATCGGGAGGGATCGCCGATGACCTCACCGCACGGGGCCGGGGGAAGCGCGCCTGCAACCCTTACATGCGAAGGGCCTCGTCGACGGGCTCTCTCGCAGCGCGGAGCGCAGTTCACGTCGGGACGCGGCCGCCGACGTCCCGTCTCCTTCGACGAGCCCGGTGGAGAGCCGCTCACGAACGCGCGTGCTCGGCGGTCGGTCCAGGCGCAGAGCGCGCCGCGCAGTTCCGACGCTCTCACCCCGAGTTG